>CAZNFK010000035.1:0-21446 GCA_964572365.1 uncultured Flavobacteriaceae bacterium
ACCTGCCAAATTCAACTTTTTTAAACCTATGGCTTTCGGGAAAAAAGCCGGTGGATGATGAAAAAAACAAGAATTTACATCTTACTCCTGGCCCTCGTACAATCGTTTAGTTTGTTCGGTCAAATTGATTCTATCAACCAGCTCGATGAGGTGGTACTGAGCGATGTGCGTCTTTATGAAAGTGTCAAGCAGAACAGATTGCAGTTATTGACAGATTCTGTGCTGGAACAGAATCCGGCTTCTCTCACCAACGTACTAAAATTCAATACCCCTGTTTATTTTAAGGAAAATGGTCGCGGAATGGTTTCTTCCGTTTCCTTTAGAGGAACCACGGCATCGCAAACGGCAGTGATCTGGAACGGGATCAATATCAATTCCTCCTTCAACGGGCAAACCGATTTCAATACTATACTCACCGCCAATTACGATAATATTGCTTTAAAGTCGGGTGGGGGAAGTGTTCTCTACGGAAGCGGAGCCATTGGCGGGAGTGTACATCTCAATAACCGGTTGAGGTTTGGTGAAGGATTTCATAACAGGCTGCAACTGGAATATGGCAGTTTTGATACATTTTTTGGAAGTTACGGCACCCGTTTTTCCAATGAGAATTCGGCTGTGCAGCTAAACATCAGCAGGTATAGCAGCGAGAACGATTTTGATTATCCCAATTCAAAAAAAAAGAATGAGAACGGAGATTTCGGCAATACGGGAATTAACCTGGCAGCGGGACATTTTCTGAATGAAAAGAACCTGCTCAAATTTTACTCGAATTATTTTAATGGAGAACGCGGTTTTTCAGGAACGCTGACTGCCCCGTCGAACAGTAAATATAAAGACGAAAACAGCCGAAATTTGCTGGAATGGAAGGCATTTTTGGAACAGGCTACATCAACATTGAGAGTGGCTTACCTTGACGAAACCTATCGCTATTATGAGAACCGAAGCAGGGACGAGTATAGTTATGGGCGTGCAAAAACCGGAATTGCCAAATATGATTTTCAGTACGACCTGCAACCAGGAATGAGCCTTAGTGGGGTGGCTGATATGCAGCATACTTTTGGTGAAGGCACGAATATAGGCGAGGAGACAAGAACTACCGGCTCGGTTGGTTTTCTTTTTTCACACGTCCCGGGGAAGTTTAGTTATGAGATAAGTGCACGGAAGGAGTTTTCAGATCTCTATGATTCTCCTCTGCTTTTTTCTTTGAACACCGGGCTTGTTATAACTGAAGATTATTCAGTTAGCGCAAATTTCTCCCGCAATTACAGGATGCCCACTTTTAATGACCTCTTCTGGTACGCGGGGGGAAATCAGGATCTAAGATCTGAAACTTCCCTACAGGGGGAGATCGGACAAAATATTAGGTTCAGGAATTTCGACCTGAAATTAAATGCCTACCTGGTGAGGATCGATAATCTGCTAAGATGGGTTCCCGGAGCTAATGGTTTATGGAAACCTGAAAATACTGAAAGCGTCCGGAACTATGGATTTGAAACCTTTCTGCACTGGAACAAAAATTTCGGGCTTCATAATATCGAGTTTTCAGGAACATATGCCTACACGCACAGCGAAGACCTGACTCTTCAAAAAGCCCTCATTTATGTTCCACCTCATAAAGCAACTGCCGCGGTAAACTATTCGATTAAAAGATTTTCATTGTACTATCAATTCCTTTACACCGGAGAAGTTTATACTTCTTCAGATAATAATTATTCCCTGGACCCCTACAGCATTTCAAATGCGGGGGTGCAGTATAGATTTCTAAAAAACGACCGCGGGAAAATTGGGCTGGAAGTACAAAATATTTTGGATACCGATTATTTGAGTATGCCTTCACGACCCATGCCCGGGATTTCTTTTAACAGCAGACTAACCTTTAAATTTTAATATATGAATAAGCTTAACCATTTGGCATTTTTGATCCTTGGAATATTTTTCACCATGTCCTGCAGTACAGATGATACTCCTGCAACAGCCGAAAATCAAGAGTATGCAGAAGGAATTTTTATTCTGAATGAAGGCAATTTTGGTCAGGGAAATTCCACTGTTTCCTTCCTTGATCCTGAAACCGAGGAGATCACAAACCAGGTCTTTAAAAATGCAAATTCCGGAGCCGTTTTGGGAGATACCGGACAGAGTATCGGGTTCTATAAAGATTACGCTTTCGTGGTGATGAATGTTTCTAACACCATAGAGGTGGTGGATCGAAATACGTTTCAAAGCGTAGGGTCTATAAAGACCAATCTTGAAAGCCCCAGATTTATTGCTTTTTCTGAAGGAAAAGCTTTTGTTAGCAACTGGGGAGATGGTATGAACCCTGAAGATGATTTTATTTCTGTTTTCAATGCCGAAGATCTTTCCCTGGTAAAGACCATTCCTGTGGCAGAAGGCCCTGAAAAAATGATTTCGGAAGCAGGAAAGGTTTATGTTGCTCATTCCGGAGGTTTTAATGTAAACAACAAAATTTCAGTAATTGATGCCGTAAAATTAGATTTTGAGGCAGAGATCATAGTTGGAGCTGCCCCAAATTCTCTTGTTGCGGAGGGTGGGAACTTATGGGTTCTTTCAGGAGGTGATGCCTATTCTGAGGAAGAAACGGCTGGATCTCTGAGCAAGATAGATCTGGGTAATAATCAGGTAGTAAAGGAAATTCCTTTTTCGAACGCTACAGATCATCCTGCGAACCTGGAATTTGAGGGAGGACAGTTCCTCTATACTATGGGCAATACAGTTTACACTTTTACCGAAACCGTAGAAACCCTTCCGGACACTCCGGTTTTTGACATGGAAGAAGTTGATTATTTGTACGGATTTGAAGTAGAAGATTCAACAATATTCGCTGCTTCGGCCAATTCAGATTTCACCGGCAACGGAAAATTGCTGGTCTATGATCTTAATGGAAATGTGCTGAACACTTTTGAAACAGGGATCAATCCTAATGGGATTTACTTTAATGAATAAGTCTGAAGCAATATAGAACTAAAAATCCCGCTTTTGCGGGATTTTTAGTATCGAGAGGATTTAAATTTAATCCTCATTTTTCTTTAAAGGTCTGTCTGTATACATTCTCTGGAAAGTAGGTTCTCTCATTCCTTTTTCTCCAAAATACCTGAATTTTCCTTCAGCTCTTTTTGCAAAAGCTGATGCGGCTTCCTGTGAATTTCCGAAAATGTGATTAATAGCAGCTTTTAACA
The DNA here is from genome assembly GCA_964572365.1 of uncultured Flavobacteriaceae bacterium. Classification (GTDB taxonomy): domain Bacteria; phylum Bacteroidota; class Bacteroidia; order Flavobacteriales; family Flavobacteriaceae; genus Salinimicrobium. The sequence continues at coordinate 3,195 of CAZNFK010000035.1, forward strand.
GGCGCTCGTTAGGGTCACCCAGAACTCCGTAATCTCCTAAACTCTCTTCTAATGGAACATCCGGAAATAAACCGTCAACAAAATCCGTCTTGCCATCGGCATTAGCAGATTTAAAAATTAGTGGCTGAATGACATATTTGTGATTTGGATTCACATGCCAGTTTTTATTGTCATCATATTTCCAGAAATTAGGGGAATCATACAAAGTTGTTGAAGCCTGGAATTTTCCTCTTGTTGTATCTCCAACGTGAACAACGTTGATATGAGGCTCCAGCCCGTTAATGATCAATTCACTTGCAGAGGCCGAACTCCGGGTGGCGATCACAGTTACTTCTTGTAATTGTAAACTATTAGTAGGTTCATCTGTACGTATGGTTGAATCAAACCTGGTTAAATAGTTTTCTGCCGGCCAAGCATTTTGATATTTTTGGTTCCAGTACTCTTTAATGAAAATTTTATTTTCGAATTGGCCGGTGATCATTCCTGCAAGATCAACAGCGGTCTCTACACTTCCACCGCCATTGTATCTTAGATCTAAAATCAGGTCAGATATACCAGCGTTTTTGAACTCCAAAAACACAGAATTTAATTTTCTATCGAATTCATTTGTACCAGTAAACCCGTTATATACCAGGTAGCCAATTTTGCGACCCTCTATTTCCAGTACATCCCAATAATGTACCGGATCTTCGGTGTATTCCGTGCTTACAAGGTTTATTGTGTTACCCGTAGAGGTAAACTGCCCATTTTCGAACCGGTTTATATCAATTGTGTAGCTTTCTCCCGAAAGAAGGCTCTGGTAATTCTGGTCAGTTAATTTTGTACCATTAACCTCTGTAAAAATATCACCTCGTTGTATTCCTTGTTCATCTGCTGAAGTGCCTGGCATTACATACCTAACAAAGCCTATAATGGCGTTTGAACCTTTCTCCACATAACTTAATCCATAATCCATACCATTGGATTTTGAAACTCCGCTGAAATATTTTTCCAGTTCTTCATAGTCATGATGCATAAAGCTGAATTTATCAAATTCAGGCTGCAGACCTTCGTAGAGTTTTTCGGGAGAATCAAATCCTGCTAAAAATTTTGCTTTTTCTGATGTGCTTGAGAAGTAGTCATCGGCAAGAGTAGGAACATCAGCCTTATACAAATATACTTCGTTCATTCCTGCATAGATAAAACTTTCCACTTCTATATCAGCAGGGTCGATTTTTTCTGTTTCAGTAACTTTTTCTACGACATCATCATCCTTTGAACAGGCACCGGTTAATAAACCAATCAGCAGTAGGGGTAAAAACATTCTCTTCATAATTCCTTCTTTTGTTAACAAGGTGTTAAATATAGCATATCGGGTGGAGTAAAAAAAGTTAATTTATTATTCCGACTGAAAAGGTAAAGACTCTTCTCCCGAATACATCTTTTGATATAATATATCCTGCATTCCGCTTTCCCCAATGTCCCCGCCAGTTGCTCTTCTTTTGGTGGTGGCAAAATCCTGGGGAATTCCCATAATTGCTTTTAAAGTTGCATTTAATAGGGGCTCCTGCGGGTCGCCGAGAACTCCCAGGTTTTGAATATCCTCAGGAATTTCGATGTCGGGTTGCAGACCTTCGTGGTAATCTGTATAACCTACGGAATTCAAAGTCTTGTAGATCAATGGCTGAATGGCATAGGTGTGACCCGGATTGGCATCTGTCCTTCTGAAGTTTGGCGAATCATATAAAGTGGTGGATGCCTGGAATTTTCCCGTAGTGCGTTCGCCGACCTGGACTACCCTGATGTATGGATCCAGACCGTTGATAAGAAGTTCACTGGCCGAGGCTGTTCTAAGGGTAGTGATCACATAAACTTCATCCAGGTTGAGACTGTTGATCTGCTCCCCGGTACTTATGGTTGAATTGAATCTGTTGATAAGGTCTTCAGGTTCGTTCTCTTCGAAGTAAGTCTGATACTCTTCATTCCATTGCTCGGTGAAAAAAACCTCTCCCGTATTTTGACCGGTGATCATACTTGCAAGATCATTTGCGGTTTCTACAGATCCGCCTCCATTGTAACGCAGATCTACAATTAGGTGGGTGATATTTTCAGATTTAAATAACCCAAAGGTGTCGTTCAGAAATCCGTCAAAAGTGCCGGTAAAAGCGTTGTACATAAGGTATCCTACTTTGGCATTTTCCGTAGGAATAATCTTGGCCATAAAAACGGGATTGGTGGTATATTCCTCTTTTTCCAAAGTAACGGTCTCGCCGGTAGAGGAAAAGACACCATCTTCTATTTTAGCCAGGCCGATGGTATAAGATTCCGGTTCGAGGAGACGGGAAAAATTTTCAACCGTTAGTTGTACTCCATCAATAGTATTAAAAAGATCACCTCGCTGAATTCCTTTTTCTTCAGCTGAAGTATTCGGAAGAATATATCGCACATAACCCAGCACCTGGTCAGACCCTTCAGGATATCTCCTGAGGCCGAATTCCATTCCGTTGGACACCCGAATTCCGTCAAGGGATTTTTCCAGTTCAATATAGTCATCCACTAAAAAACTGAAATCATCTTCACTAGCTACAAGTCCGTTATAGAAAAGATCTTCGGGAGATGAGAAGGTTTTCAGGAACTCATTTAATTCAGCCTGGGTAGCAAACCTATCATTGGCAAGATCGGGAACCTCGGCTTTATAAAGGTAAATTTCATTCATGCCCCGCCAGATAAAATTCTTGACATCCAGGCCAGTTGCCGGTCTTATCACGTCATCCATGTCATCGTGACAACTCGTTAAAATGATCAGGGAGAAAAACAGAAGTAGGGTTTTAGGGAATTTCATAGTTTTACCAATTGTGAAAGCCTCTAAATTACACGTATTAAAGAAAAACCGAAACTTTTTGGTAACAAAATTGATAGGTGGCCGTCGTAATGGTAAGAGGCGCTAAAAAGGCTAATTAACCAAACAAATGAAACAACATAAGTTCATAGACCTTATGAAACCGGTGCAGGATAAAATGTATCGCATGGCCTTACGGCTACTGGTTTCAAAAGAGGCTGCAGAAGATGCGGTCCAGGAGGTAATGCTGAAGTTGTGGAGCAGAAAACAGCAGTTAAGTTCTTATAACAACCTGGAAGCTTTTGCCATGACGGTGACCAAAAACCACTGTCTGGACCAATTAAAGCTAAAGCAAAACAATAATTTGAGGATTGTTCACAGCAACTACGACAGCGGAGAATCTTCTTTACAACACAGGGTTGAGGTGAAAGATGACCTTAACTGGGTGCAGAAGATCATTGAAGAGCTGCCGGAACAACAAAAGATATTGATACAGCTTCGGGAAGTGGAACAGTATGAATATGAAGAGATCGCAGAGATGACCGGAATGAAGGAAACCGCGATTAGGGTTGCTTTAAGCCGCGCCCGCAAAAAATTAAAGGAAGAAATGATAAAAAGACACCGCTATGGAATCAAAAGCAATTGAGAACCTTATAGAAAAGTATCTGGAAGCAGAGACCTCTGTGAGGGAAGAAGAAAGGCTGAGAGCCTATTTCTCTAAAGGCGATGTGGCCCCGCATTTACAGCAGTACGCCCCCATGTTTAACTATTTTGATGTGGCTAAGGAGGAAAGCTATTCAGGAAAAGTATATATAACTTCAGGTAGAAAAAAAGTCTACTCCTGGGTGGCCGTGGCGGCAAGTATCGTGATACTGATGGGTGTTGCCTTACAACAGAACAATGATATAAATGAATTCGGAACTTATGAAGATCCCGAATTGGCCATGCAAAAAACAAAAGAAGCCCTTGAAATGGTATCCCGTTATATGAACACCGGTACCGAAGATCTGGGATACCTTCAGGAATTTAATAGTACCAAAAATAAAATTGTAAAAAACCCATAATTAAAACACGATGAAAAAGTTAACCTTCGCCATATTGGCCCTGTTATTACCCTTCTTATCCAACGCTCAGAATTTTGATAAATATGAGGATATGAAAGAAGTGGACGCGGTAGTGATCACGAGTAAAATGTTCAAGCTGCTTACTAAAATTGACCTTAACGCCGATGATCCTGAAACTCAGGCATACATTGACCTTATTGAGAACCTCCAGGAAATGAGGGTGTTCTCTGCTACCCAGGAAGGAGTTCGCAAACAAATGGCTACAGATGTTTCCGCTTATATAAAAAAAGGAGGTCTGGAAGAGCTAATGCGGGTATCTGAAGACGGAAAAACGGTAAAATTTTACTATAAACCGGGAAAAAGTGATGATTACGTGAGCCAGTTGTTCATGTTCATGGAAGGCCGCGAGAAAAGTAAACCGGTTTCGGTTATCCTGAACATCACCGGGGAGATCAACCTCGCGCAGGTTTCAAAACTTGCCAATGATTTCAAGATCCCCGGAGGTGATGAATTGAAAAAAGTCGAAACCAATTAAAAAGATGAAAAAAGCAGTTTTAATGCTGGTACTACTAAGCCTGGGGTTTGTTTCATGTGAAAATGAAACAAGCCTTCAGGAATTTTATGTAGAGAACCAGAACGACAAACAGTACCTGGCATTTGATATTCCTGCCAGTTTACTTACAGGGGAAAATTCAAAGCTTACTGCTGAACAGAAGGCTACCCTGGAAACCATTAGAAAAGTGAACATTCTTGGTTTTCCAAAAAAGGAAGAAAATGCCGCTATTTTTGAGCAGGAACAGGAAAAACTTTCCAAGATCCTTAAATCTGATAAGTATAACCTGTTGATGAAGTATGGAGGAGGAAACCGGAAAGCCGAACTTTACTACCTGGGCGAAGAGGACGCCATTGATGAGCTGATCGTATTCGGGAGTGATGAGGAAAAAGGCTTCGGAATTGCTCGTGTTACAGGAGATGATATGAATCCTGAGGCCATCATAAAACTATTCAAGTCTTTTGAAAAGGGAGATCTGAATGTTGATGGTTTACAGAACCTGAATACCATGTTCAAAGATTGATTCTGCCTGAAAACAAAAAAAGAGGCCTGAAAATGTCATTTTTCAGGCCTCTTTGTTGTTATATCCCCGTGTAGTTCTGTGGGGTGATCTGTTTCAGTTCTTGTTTGACCTCTTCAGAAACTTCCAGGCTGTCGATGAATCTTGAAATACTCTCTTTATTGATGGTTTCATTAGTGCGGGTGAGGCCTTTAAGGGCTTCGTAAGGATTGGCAAAACCTTCGCGGCGTAAGATGGTCTGAATAGCCTCGGCAACCACAGCCCAGTTGTTTTCAAGATCGGCATTCAATTTGGCTTCATTGAGTAGAAGCTTGTTCAGGCCTTTTAAAGTGGAAGAGAAACCTATGATCGTGTGACCAAATGGAACTCCAATCGTTCTTAGAACCGTACTGTCTGTTAGGTCTCTTTGTAGTCGGCTTACAGGAAGTTTGGAAGACAGGTGCTCAAAAAGAGCATTTGCGATCCCTAAATTCCCTTCACTGTTTTCAAAATCTATCGGGTTTACCTTATGGGGCATGGCCGAAGAGCCCACCTCGCCTTTTTTGATCTTCTGTTTAAAATAATCCATGGAAACATAAGACCAGATGTCCTTATCCAGATCAAGGATTATGGTATTGATCCTTTTCAAGGCATCAAACAATGAGGCCAAATGATCGTAATGTTCAATTTGGGTAGTAGGGAAGGAGTGGTGCAGGTCTAAAATATCTTCAACGAAATGATTTCCGAAGGCTTTCCAGTCAGTGCCTGGGTAGGCTACTTTATGGGCATTGAAATTACCGGTTGCTCCACCGAATTTCGCCGCATGTGGAATTTTCTCTAAAAAGGAGATCTGTTCCTTTAGTCGTTGTACAAAAACCAGGATCTCTTTTCCAAGACGGGTAGGAGAGGCCGGCTGACCGTGAGTACGGGCCAACATGGGAATGTCTTTCCATTCATGGGCCAATTCTGAAAGTTTTTCAATAAGGCCGTTGAGCGAAGGCAGATATACCTCCTTCATAGCATCTTTGATGCTCAAAGGAACCGCCGTGTTATTAATGTCCTGTGAAGTCAGTCCAAAATGAATGAATTCTTTGGGCCCGGAAAGATCCAGCTCGTCGAATTTTTTCTTGATAAAGTATTCCACGGCCTTCACATCATGGTTTGTGACCTTCTCAATATCCTTTACTGCCTGTGCATCCTGCGTAGAGAAATTTTTGTATAAATCCTGCAGTTTGGGAAATATCCCGTGATCCACCTCTTTTAGTTGAGGTAGACCTGTCTTGCATAAGGCGATGAAATATTCTATTTCAACTTTTACCCGGTATCTTATTAATGCTTCTTCACTAAAGAAAGATGCAAGTTCTTTTGTTTTTTGGTAATACCTACCGTCAATAGGAGATATTGCTTGAAGGGCAGTCATGGCTCTCGGTTAAAAATTAAGGGGTAAAGATACAGCTTCAGGTTTATCCTGAAAAAGATATTTCTTCGGAAAAAGCCAAAAATGAACTTAATCTTTTTCAAGCAATTCTTTGACCAGTTTTGGAACACCTTCCGAAGCTTTTTCGGCATATACCTTAAGTTGGCGGCTTTCCTGCACACTAGGTTTGGGATCTATAAAATAGACCGGGGTGTCTTCAGAAATAAAATCAATGAGACCGGCAGCAGGATACACCTGCATTGAAGTGCCTATTATGATGAGGATATCTGCCTTTGCGGTGATCTCCATGGCTTTGTCCATCATAGGTACTGCTTCTCCAAACCATACCACGTGAGGCCTTAATTGCCGATTGTGTTCGCAGAAATCGCCGGGTTTGATATCTCCTTCCCAGTCCAGAACAAGATCATCATCGAAGGTGCTGCGGGCTTTTTTGAGCTCCCCGTGAAGGTGAATTACATGCTGACTACCCGCCCGTTCGTGCAGGTCGTCAACATTTTGAGTAATGATGTGTACCTCATATTTCTCTTCCAGTGCTTTTAGCGCGAAGTGTGCAGCATTGGGGTGTACTTCTTTTAACTGCCTTCTACGCTGGTTATAAAAATCCAGTACCAGCTCCTGGTTCTTTTCCCAGCCCATAGGAGTGGCAACATCCATCACATCATGGCCTTCCCAGAGTCCGTCGGCATCCCTGAAGGTTTTAATTCCGCTTTCTGCACTAACGCCTGCACCTGTAAGGACCACAATCTTTTTCATTACTTCTGAAGCTTTTGTTGATCAAAATATAGATAACTTTTTTGAAATATCATAGTGCGACAGGCGCTCGAAAACAATGATCTATTCCCTTGTATTTTGCTATTTTCGCAGCATGGAAGATAATCTTCAACTATTGCAGTACCTGGAATCGTTTCTCACCGAGAGAAGGAGGATGCTTTTTGAAAAAGTCCTGAATAAACGTACCAATCATTTTACGGTAGCCACCCAGGATGTTTACCAGCTTCACAATACCAGCGCGGTAATAAGAAGTTGTGATGTCTTTGGTATTCAGAACATCCACGTGGTGGAGGAGGTGAATGTAAAGAAGATCGACAGGGAGATCGCTATGGGCGCTCAGAAGTGGGTGGATATCAATCGCTATCAGTCCTCGGCAGGATGTATTGGGGAATTAAGATCAAAAGGATATCGAATCGTAGCCACCTCCCCACACCAGGGGAAGCCTGTTCAGGATTTTGACATTTCCCGTCCCGCCGCTTTTTTCTTTGGAACTGAAGTAGACGGTCTTTCTGAAGAAGTGATGCAGGAGGCAGATGAATTTATCACTATTCCCATGGTGGGCTTTACCGAAAGTCTGAATATTTCGGTTTCGGCAGCTATAATTTTGCAGGAAGTCACCTCCAGGCTAAGGAAGAGCGATGTGAACTGGCAGCTTTCGGAGGAGGAGAGGATCCTTAAAAAACTGGCCTGGGCAAAAAAAACGATCAAAAGTTCAGACGAATTGATCAGGCACTTTCAGGCATCACAATAAATGGTTACTTTTAGAGCCGTTTAACAAAAGTTTATGACCCTATTCTTCTACATCATAATTGGCTTTATCACCTTCATTGCCTTTTTGCATGCGTGGTCGAGAAAGGATTATGAGCTTAGCAGGACAGTGGTGATCAACCGGCCAAAAGCAGAGGTGTATGCTTACATCAGGCAGCTAAAAAAGCAGCAATTATGGATGCCCTGGTTTCTCAATGATCCAAATTTCGTGATAAAGTACAAAGGGGAAGACGGAAAGTTAGGAGCCGCTTCTTACTGGAAGGGGAATAATAAAGTAGAGGGAATCCAGAAGATCACAAAACTACAGGAAGGGAAATTGCTCGAAACGCAACTGCTTTTTCTAAGGCCTTACAAATCCCTTTCTGTCAATTACATGGCGGTAAAAGAACTGGAGCCAGACCGTACAAAGATGGTGTGGGGCGTAAAAGGTGTTCACCGCTTTCCCGCATCGGTCTTCATGTTGTTCTACGGAATGGAGCGAGCGATAGGGAAAGAGTTTGATACAGGATTACAAAACCTGAAGCGTATCCTGGAAAAATAATGATCTGAAGGGTTGAAAATAAAAAGCCGAAAGTTCTCACTTCCGGCTTTGTTTTATTTCAATAGAAACCTTTGTTATCTATTCAATACTTTATATTCCTCATAGCAGCCACTCATGGCGTCCAATATCTGGAGATCGTTCGCAGACTCTATAAAATCTTTTGAGTAGTCACATCTTCTCAATACTTCATCAATATCCATGCGTTCGATCTGGAGAACGGCCATTAGGGTTTGACGATCAAATTTGTTTTGAAGCAGGCGACGTATCTCGTCATCTTTTTGCATCTCCCGGAGCTTCCGCATTTGTTTGGGCTGTTTTCCAAAGATATTGTACAGAGCATCTGCCGGATTGAAAACAGCTCCTAATACTCTTGAAACCGCGTTGGGACTGTGGTCTCCACCTTCATAACCCTGGTTCAATCCTGAAATACTATAGCGATAGTTCTCGTAAATTGGAATATTCTTGGCGTCGATTTCCAGGTAACCCGTTAGCTGTACGGGTCTTACCACCACTTCTTCAAGGGCAATACCCAGCTCGGTCATTTTCACCTTTACGGCACCAAATTTCAACCAGTCATTGGTCACCCGTACCCGGATAGGTTTAAATCCGAGGTAAGAGAAATACAGAGTGTCATTTACTTTAGCCGGAATTTCAAAATCACCTTCGGCCGAAGTTACTGCTCCCTTTACCTGGTTTAAGTTGACCACGTGCGCATTTTCAATAGGTACATCATTGGCTGCATTCAAAACCTTACCGGTTACAATGGTAGGTTCTTCCTGGCCAAAAGCCAAAAATCCTATAAGCAAAAAAAACGGGGCTAAAAGTTTCTTCATTCCGGTGTGCAAACTAAGCTTTTCTTAGGGAAAATCGTACCAAACTGCAATCCAAAATTACTTTTTTGAACGACGTCGTTTGATGGAACTTTCAATGCTGTTCCCTCTTCCGCCGCTTTTTTTAGGTTTGCGATCTCCGGAATCTGAAGATCTTCTCTTTCCGCTAACCGGCGATTCAGATCTTCTGCGACCTTTTCCTGCTCCCGATTTCTCAAAGCTTCGGCCTTTGTCTTTCCCTTTAAAGCTCTTTCTACCGCGATCTTTTCCGGCGCTGTTCTTGGTCACCTCCACGTTAATGTGGCGGCCGTGAAGCTGGAAATTCTCGAAAATTGCAAGTACTTCGTTCGTTTTGGAGCTGTCAACATTGAAAAAGGAGAAGCTGTCTTTCACCTCCACACGATTTACATCGTCTCTTCCAAGATCCAGGGTAGCTTTAAGGAAATCCTTGAGGCTCATCCAGTCAAAATCATCTTTAGCGCCAACATTGATGAAGAAACGGGTGCTGTCGCTATCATCTGCATAAGTCTCCCCTGCGACTTTGGCATTGAGATCCTGGGCGTTGTTATAGTAATTAAAGAACCTGGTGAATTCGACCGAAAAGAACTTTTTAAGTAGTTCTTCCTTGGTTAGACCTTCGAACATTTCGTTGATGCTTGGAAGGTAACGGTCTATTTCATGATTGATCTCGGTCTTTTTGATGTCATTGGCCAGGTGGAACAACTGAACTTCGCAGATCTCCATTCCATCGGGGATATCTTTTCTTTCAAAAGACTGTCCTATAATGCGTTCAATGTTCTTGATCTTTCGCACCTCACTTTTAGAGACGATCACCATGGATACACCGCTTTTTCCGGCCCTTCCGGTCCTTCCGCTTCGGTGAGTGTAGGTTTCGATCTCATCTGGCAACTGATAGTTGATCACGTGGGTGATATCATCTACATCAATTCCCCTTGCGGCAACATCTGTAGCTACCAGCATCTGTATCTGTCTTGATCGGAAGCTTTTCATCACCAGGTCTCTCTGGTTCTGGCTTAGGTCTCCATGTAAAGCTGCTGCATTATAACCGTCTTCGATCAATTGCTCGGCTACCTTCTGGGTATCGCGTTTGGTGCGGCAAAAGATCACTGAGAAAATATCGGGATTGGCATCTGCCAGTCGCTTCAACGCTGCATAACGGTCACGGGCACCTACCACGTAGTATTCATGGGAAACGTTAGAAGTACCTGTATTCTTGGTACCCACCGTGATCTCTACAGGGGTGCGCATGAATTTCTTTGCGATGGTGGCCACCTCTTTTGGCATGGTTGCCGAAAACAACCAGGTGTTCTTTTCTTTTGGAGTGTGCGACAATATTGCCGTGATGTCTTCAAAGAAGCCCATGTTCAGCATCTCATCGGCTTCATCAAGGATACAATATTCAATATTTGAAATGTCAACCAGTTTCCTGTTTACCATGTCCTGCATACGACCGGGGGTAGCAACAATGATTTGAGCCCCCTTTCTTATTTGGCTTGCCTGGTCTGTAATACTGGCACCACCATAGATGGCCACTGTATTGAGACCTTTATGGTGCTTGGAATAGTTCTTTAACTCATTGGTGATCTGTAAACACAGTTCCCGGGTTGGAGACAAAATGAGCCCCTGAGTTTTTTTACTGTTAATATTGATCTTTTGGATAAGCGGAAAACCAAAAGCTGCGGTTTTACCGGTTCCTGTTTGGGCAAGAGCGACCATGTCGGTCTCTTGATCTAATAAGATTGGGATTGCTTTTTCCTGAACTTCGCTGGGAGTTTCAAAACCCATGTCAGTGATGGCTTGAAGCAACTGTGCGTCAAGTCCAAGTTGTTGGAATGATTTCATTCTAAGATGTAAGTATTCGATTATTTATGTGAGTGTTACATAAGAAGCGAATCGACATACTTAAAACCTAAACTTCCGGCAACACATCCTCACCCTGAGGAATTTCGAGCGGCAAAGATACGTTTTTATTTCAGATCTGATGTCGAAGTGTGTGAAATATTGTTTTGCCTTAGAAATTCAACCAGCTTTTGGGTTGCCCGGCCGCGATGGCTGATCTTTGATTTTTCTTCAAGCTCCATCTCGGCAAATGTTTTTGAATAACCTTCGGGTTGGAACACGGGATCGTATCCAAAACCTTTCTCTCCGGCTCTTTTTTTCAGGATCTCGCCCTTGCAGATCCCTTCAAAACTATACTCTCTTCCTTCTAAGATAAGTGCGATCACAGTCTTAAATCGGGCTTTTCGGTTGCTTTTATCGTTAAGTTCCTTCAGCAGTTTGTCGATATTGGCCTCATTGTCCTTATTGTCGCCTGCGTATCTTGCGGAATAAACTCCCGGAGCTCCGTTTAGCGCTTCCACTTCCAGTCCTGTATCATCGGCGAAACAATCATAGCCGTACTTATCTTTGACATATCGCGCTTTTTGAAGCGCATTTCCTTCAATAGTGGGAGAGGTTTCAGGAATGTCTTCCTTGCAGGTGATATCATCCAGGGAAAGTAATTCCAAAGATTCGGGGAGTAAATCCCTGATCTCTCTAATCTTATTGAGGTTGTTGGTGGCAAAAACCAGCTTGATATTATCCATTTTTCAGATTATTTGTGGTGGTAAGGTTCGTTTTTAAGAATGGTAAAGGCCCGGTACAATTGTTCTGTAAAGAAAAGCCGGACCATCTGGTGCGAAAAGGTCATTTTCGAGAGGGAAAGTTTTCCATTTGCCCTTTGGTAGACTTCTTCAGAAAAGCCAAACGGTCCGCCTACCACGAAGATGAGTTGTTTCATTCCGCTGTTTAACCTCTTCTGAATATATTCTGAAAAGCCTTCCGAAGAATACTGTTTCCCATTCTCATCCAGCAGTACGAGGAAATCTGAAGTAGCCACCTTGTCCAGGATGAGTTTTCCTTCCATGACCTTTTGTTGCTCGGTGTTCAGGTTCTTTGTCTTTTTGAGATCTGGAATGATCTCAAGCTCAAAGCGGTTGTAATGCCCCAGCCTTTGCACATAGGTGTCGATGAGGGTTTGAAGGCTGCTGTCATCGGTTTTTCCTATGGTGAGCAATTTTATGGTCATCGTGTTAAATTAGTGTTTACTTTGTAACTTTAGCAAAAATAAGGACTGCAATGATTTCAAAGGAACAATTTGAAAAGGAAATTGAAATAATTATCGAGAATTCACTCAGGGAAGATGTGGGGGAAGGGGATCATAGCTCCCTGGCTTGTATCCCTAAGGAGGCAAAAGGAAAAGCTAAACTTTTGGTCAAAGATGAAGGCATTTTATCGGGAGTGGAATTCGCCCGTAGGGTGTTTGAAAAAGTAGATCCCGAATTGAAAATGGAGGTCCTTATAGAAGATGGGAGCCGGGTCAAAAAGAAAGATGTGGCCTTTTATGTTGAAGGTTCCTCTCAATCTATCCTTAAAGCCGAACGCCTTGTCTTGAACGCCATGCAGCGAATGAGCGCGATCTCCACCAAAACCCGCACCTTTGTTGACAGGCTGGAAGGTACCAGGACAAAGATCCTGGATACCCGAAAAACAACGCCTGGAATCCGCGCGATAGAAAAATGGGCGGTAAAAATTGGCGGGGGTGAGAATCACCGGTTTGCGCTGTATGATATGATCATGCTCAAGGATAATCATATTGACTTTGCCGGCGGAATAAAAACTGCCATTGAAAAAACACAGAATTACCTCAAGGAAAATCAGCTGGACCTGAAGATCATCGTCGAGGCGAGAGATCTTGACGAAATTAGACAGATCCTGGAGATGGAAGGGATCCACCGAATTCTCCTGGATAATTTCAATTACGAGCAGACCCGGCAGGCTGTTGAAATGATAAACGGGAAATGCCAAACCGAATCGAGTGGGGGAATTACGCTGGAGACAGCCCGGCCTTATGCCGAGTGCGGTGTAGATTTCATCTCGAGTGGAGCCTTAACACATTCCGTTCATAATTTGGATCTCAGCCTTAAGGCTGTGTAGCAATGGGTGCAGAAGAAGTAAAACGTAAAAAGAAAAGCCGCTGGGTGCGCTGGTGGACCGGCCACGCCAAACAGGTGGTCCTTCCGGGGTTGGAAGGCCTTTCTTTATACGATTTGCTCATCATCTTCTATGCGGGGATCGTAAAAGGTACTTTTTCGGCCAGGGCGAGCGCGATCTCGTTCAGTTTTTTCATGGCCTTGTTCCCTTTTCTGCTTTTCATGCTCAACCTTATTCCGTTTATAAATTTCATTGATGATTTTCAGATCGAATTCCTGGCCTTTATAGATTCGCTTTTGCCGCCGGACACCAAAGATTACTTTAACGACATCTTTTTTGATATCGCTGCCCGTAAAAGGGGAGGATTGTTATCTGTTGTGTTCGTGCTCTCCATATTTTTAATGGCAAACGGGGTAAACGCGGTGTTTACAGGTTTTGAATTTTCCTATCACACGAAGATCAACAGGTCCATTATAAGGCAATATTTCATCGCGGTGGGAGTTTCCATCATTCTGGCGCTATTATTGCTTATTACTGTAGTAGTTACCATATATCTCACCTATCTCACAGAAGACCTTAAAAGTGTCGGGGTTGTGAACAATGCAGTGATATGGGCAGATGTGGGTAGGTATATAACGTTCATAAGCATGGTGTATATAGCGATCGCCACGCTGTATTATTTTGGCACGAAAGAAGGTAGATTGAGCCGCTTCTTTTCAATAGGGGCTTTTTTCAGTACCTTCTTGATAGTGGTGACCACGTTTTTATTCGGATTGTATATCAATCACTTTTCGGCTTACAACGAATTGTATGGGTCAATTGGAGCCCTCCTGATCTTAATGGTGTATATATGGATAAATTCTAATATATTGTTGCTTGGATTTGAGCTGAATGCCTCACTTCTAAAACTTAGAAAAAAATAGAAACCTAATTTTATTGATTATGAAAAAACTGATTTTATTAATATTGACGATTGTAGTGACTTCTTCGGTTATGGCCCAAAAGAAGGTTGGTGATGCAGTATTGCCGGTTACTGAAACCTTTCACGGCGAAACGGTTTCTCTCAACGGAGCCGGAATCCGGGAAAAACTGTGGATTGATCTGTATGCCGCAGGATTATACCTCAATGAAAAGACCAGCGATGCCGATGTGATCCTTAATGCTGAAAAACCAATGGCTATCAAGCTGCATATCGTTTCAAAGTTGATTTCCAGTGATAAAATGGTAGAAGCGGTGACCGAAGGATTTGAGAAATCCACAAATGGAAATACAGCTCCTATTCAAAAAGAAATAGATACCATGTTAGGCTTCTTTAAAGAAGACATTAAGAAAAACGATGTTTTTGACCTGGTGTATCTTCCTGCTAAAGGAGTGGTGGCCTATAAAAATGGCGAGGAAAAAGGGACTGTGAAAGGAATGGAATTCAAAAAAGCCCTTTTTGGGATCTGGTTATCCAACCGTCCTGCAGACGATGATCTTAAGGAAAGTCTGCTGGCCAAGTAGGTTTTTATAATATTCTTATCAATAAACCATTCTTTTTAGGATGGTTTATTTTTTTGTACCTAAATCCCTTTTATTTTTGTCAAAAACCAGCACCCCCGTATGTCTCATTTTGTCAATGTGATCCTGCCTTTACCTTTGGAAAAGCATTTTACTTACAGCGTTTCTCCAGAGGAAGCAGAATTTCTTCAACCCGGGATGCGGGTGGCGGTGCCTTTCGGAAAATCTAAGATATACACCGGGTTTGTCTCGGCAGTGCATCAGGAAGATCCAAAGATCTACGAGGCAAAACCCATTGAGCAGATCCTGGATAAAACCCCGCTGGTAACACCTTCCCAATTAAAATTCTGGCAATGGATCGCTTCTTATTATATGTGTTCAGAAGGGGAAGTGCTTCGGGCTGCGATTCCCAGCGCTTTTCTTCTGGAGAGTGAAACCATTGTGCAGCTTCTTAAGAATTCTGATGTCGATGAGGGAGATCTTAGCGATGAGGAGTATTTGTTATATGAAGCTCTGCTGCGCCAGTCATCCTTGAAGATCAACGAGATCATCCAGATCCTGGATAAAAAAACAGTGCTCCCGGTGATCAATTCCCTGGTGGAAAAAAAAGTGGTAGTGGTGAACCAGGAGATCTACGAGCAGTATCGTCCCAAACTGGAGAGGTATGTGCGGCTACATGACCAACATTCTTCCGAAGAAAGTATGCACCGGCTGCTGGATGAGTTGAATCGTGCCCCCAAACAACGACAGGTGATATTTACCCTGTTCTCCCTTACCGCGAAGGATAAGGATGTTCCTCTAAAATTAAAGACCCTTACCAAAGAGAGCAATGCCTCGACCAACATCGTGAAATCACTTATCGATAAAGGGATCCTGGAGGAATACCACTTGCAAACCCAGCGCATTCAATATGAAGAAGGAGAGGTTTCAGGTTCTTTAGATCTTAATGAATACCAGGAGCAGGCCCTGCAGGAGATAAGTTTGGCATTTGAAAAAGAGAGTGTTTGTTTGCTCCACGGAATTACTTCTTCCGGAAAAACGGAGATCTATGTGAAGCTTATCGAAAAGGTCATCAAGGAAGGGAAGCAGGTGTTATATCTTTTGCCTGAAATAGCGCTAACCACTCAGCTTATTTCTCGCCTTCAGAACTATTTTGGTGAAAAAGTGATCGTTTACCACAGTAAGTATTCTGTGAATGAAAGGGTAGAGGTATACCAGAATATTTTAAAGAACAGTTCTAAGGCAAGAGTGATCGTGGGGGTAAGGTCCAGCATATTTTTACCTTTTCAAAACCTGGGGCTCATTGTGGTTGATGAAGAACACGAATCTACCTTTAAACAATATGATCCCGCACCGCGATATCATGCCCGCGACGCGGCTGTTGTTCTGGGGCATATGTATAACGCGAAGGTGTTATTGGGTTCGGCGACCCCTTCCTTGGAATCTTACTACAACGCAGAGCACTCAAAATATTCCCTTGTCAATCTTAGCAGGCGCTACGGAAATGTGCTGCTTCCCGAGATCGAGATCGTGGATATTAAGGAGAAGCATCGAAAAAAGCGAATGACGGGACATTTTTCTGATAGGCTCCTCGAAGAGATCAGGGAAACATTGGCAGAGAAGGAGCAGGTGATCCTTTTTCAAAACCGAAGGGGCTTCAGTCCCATTCTTGAATGCAATACCTGCGGACATTCTCCGCAGTGTCCCAATTGTGATGTGAGCCTTACCTATCACAGCCATAACAACCAGTTGAGGTGCCATTATTGTGGCTACAACATGGCTCTTCAGAAGAAATGTATGGCCTGCGGCAGTCCCGAACTAACCACCAAAGGATTTGGTACCGAAAAAGTCGAGACCGAACTCAAAGCCCTTTTTCCCGATCATAAAATAGGCCGAATGGATCTTGATACCACCCGGGGCAAACATGGCTATGAAAAGATAATTTCAGCATTTGAAGAAGAAGAAATAGATATTCTTGTTGGAACCCAGATGGTGACGAAAGGCCTGGATTTCAGAAATGTGCGACTGGTGGGCATCATGAATGCTGACAATCTTTTGAATTTCCCTGATTTTAGGGCGCATGAGAGAAGCTTTCAGTTAATGTTACAGGTTGCAGGTAGGGCAGGACGTACAGAAAAAAGGGGCAAAGTTTTGATCCAGACCTACAATCCGCACCACCGTATCGTCCAGCAGGTTTCCACCAACAGCTATGTAGAGATGTATAAAGAGCAACTGGAAGAGCGAAGACAGTATAAATATCCGCCATTCTACAGGTTGATCCGGCTTACATTGAAAGGAAGGGATTATTCCAGGGTAAACGAGGGAGCAGACTGGCTGGCAACTTCATTAAAGAATTCCTTTTACGAAAATGTCTTAGGACCCGAATTTCCGCCGGTGGCAAGAATACGAAACGAGTATTATAAAAATATTCTGATAAAGATCCCTCAAAAACAGTCTTTAGGGAAGACCAAGGGGTTGGTTGAGAAAATACTGCAGAGCTTTAAAGCTGTAGGGGCTTTTCGCAGTATCAGGGTAGTGGTGAACGTTGATCCTTATTGATTGGCTGCAAGCGCCTCAATAAGATTTGCTTTCTTGTGTCGACTTAGCGGAATCTGCTGCTTATCAATTTCAATGTTCCTGCTATTGTAGCGTTCGATCTTATCCAAATTCACGATGTAGGATTTATGGATCCTCAAAAACTTATTGGAAGGCAATTGATTTTCGAATGACTTCATAGTTGCAAGGACCACGAAATTATCTTTTTCGGTCACGAACTTCACATAATCCCCTAACGCTTCAATATACTTAAGTTTGTTCAGGAATACTTTACGGTTCTTAAGATTGCTCTTAACAAAGATGTAGTTGTCGTCCTCAACCGGGGCGCCTTCATGCTTCAGCTTATAAAGATTGATAGACTTGGAAACAGCATTCAAAAACCTTTCCTTGGAAATAGGTTTGTGAAGGTAATCTACTGCATCATAATCAAAAGCTTTAAACGCATACTTGGTCTTTCCGGTCACGAAAATGATCTGAGGCTTGTTAGGCAGGTCATCCAGAAGATCGAATCCCGACAGGATGGGCATTTCAATATCAAGAAAAATAAGATCTACTTCCGTATCCAAAAGGCCATTTTTGGTTTCAATGGCATTATTGTATTCGGCTACAAGTTTCAAATTGGGATGATCTTTGATGAGCTTAACGATTGACAATCGTTGTAAGCTCGAATCATCGACTACGGCGCATTTTAGTACAACTTCTTCCACTGGATAATAAGGTTAGCACTAGCAATAATACTGAAAAAATCTTACAAGTGAAAGTAAAATTGAATTTGGGCGATGAAAAAAGCAGTTTAACCTCTAAATTCGTGCTTTGAAAATAGAATAATTAATCCTATTTTTGCAGCCAATTTAATTTAAAGTAAATTTTTATGAATCATTATGAAACTGTTTTCATCTTGAATCCCGTTTTATCTGATGA
>CAZNFK010000036.1:0-13847 GCA_964572365.1 uncultured Flavobacteriaceae bacterium
TTATTATGGTTCACAAAAGTAACAAACATTATAGGATTCTGCCAATCTTTTTTAATAGGGAGTACTGCGGAAGAATGCCGGCTTTCTTCATTTTTGACGTAACCGGAACTCCCTGAAATCCAGCGGGTCAAAATTCCTGAAGTGGCCATTAAGTTCGATCACATATTTTGCCCGGTTCATTTCCTGCACAATAGGAATGGTGATCAATAAATGATTAATAAGGTAGGAAAGACGTTGTTTTTCTGAAACCTGTTTTAAAAGTGTATACTCCTGTTGAAGGGATAACCCAATCTTGTGCGCAAAGGTGAAACTTCGGAAGGTATCCCGGTCAATTATTGGAGGTGGCACTTCAAGATGCACGTACAACTCGGTAATGAGATCGATCAACTGGGAGATCTGCTCCTCTTCGGGATCGTCTATATCTTCCAGGAATTCGACATCCCCACCGGCATAGATCTTCCCTTTCTCCTTGTGGTCAAATTCCCTGATCCTAAACACCCGAAGACCTTTGCAGATCACATCTTTTGCACCTGAAGCGTAACTCTTCACCACTTCTGAAAGTTCGACCTCTGTACCATATTCCAGCCTGTTGTTAAGATAAACCGGGATCCCAAAAGTAATACCCGTAGTTTCACAATCCCGGATCAACTGTTTATAGCGTTCTTCAAAAATATGCAGGGGTAATTTTTCTCCCGGAAAAACCACATTTTGAAGAGGAAACAGTGCTAATCGAGTTGTCATAACCTTTTGAATTACAGGATTCAATTTACAAATTTCCTCGCTTTTATCTTTCTCAAGTCCATAGTTTTTCTGAGAACATTAGGATCAGGAAGTAGTCAAGCAAAATTTTTACACCCTCACTGTTTCCTGAAAAATAACAATTTGTTAGAATTGGTTATTTTTACATAAGTTGTGCAAGAACATGGTAAAACTCCTATACTTTTGCACCTTTAATTTTACCGAACATGAACAATCAAGACCTTTTAAATATTGCCCGGGAATTTGGAGATCCTCTCTATGTGTATGATGCAGAGAAGATCATTTCACAGTACAATCGTTTGGTCAATGCTTTTAAACCAGTCAAACAACTAAAGATCAATTACGCGGTAAAGGCCCTTTCCAACCTCAGCATTTTGAAGTTGTTCAAAAATATGGGAGCGGGTCTTGACACTGTTTCTGTTCAGGAAGTAAAATTAGGACTTGAAGCCGGGGTAGAGCCATCCCGTATCATTTATACTCCTAATGGGGTTTCCCTGGAAGAGATCGAACAGGTGGCTGAGCTTGGGGTGCAGATCAATATTGATAATCTTTCGATCCTCGAACAATTTGGTTCCAGGCATCCCAAAGTACCGGTTTGCATAAGGATCAATCCACATGTTATGGCGGGTGGCAACACCAATATTTCTGTTGGACACATTGATTCCAAGTTCGGGATCTCCATTCACCAGATCCCGCATTTGTTGCGCATTGTGAAGAATACAGGAATGAACATCAATGGGATCCATATGCATACCGGGAGTGACATCCTGGATATCGAGGTTTTCCTGTATGCTTCGGAAATATTATTTGAAACCGCCAAAAATTTCAAAGATTTGGAATTCATTGACTTCGGAAGTGGTTTTAAGGTCCCCTACAAGGAAGGCGACATTGAAACCAATATTGAAGAATTGGGGGAAAAGCTTTCGGGCCGGTTCAATAAGTTCTGCAAAGAATACGGGAAGAACCTAACGCTTGCTTTTGAACCCGGAAAGTTTCTAGTTAGTGAAGCCGGAAAGTTCCTGGTGAAGGTCAACGTGATCAAACAGACTACCTCCACGGTATTTGCGCAGGTAGACAGCGGTTTTAATCACCTTATAAGACCCATGTTCTATGGAGCAAGGCATGAGATCCACAACATTTCCCATCCCGAAGGCAGGGAACGATTTTATTCGGTGGTTGGCTATATTTGTGAGACAGATACTTTTGCCAGTAACCGAAGGATCTCCGAGATCAAAGAGGGGGACATCCTCGCCTTTGATAATGCCGGAGCCTACTGCTTTTCAATGGCCAGTAATTACAATTCCAGATTTCGCCCTCCCGAAGTTTTATGGTACAATGGCAAAGCCCACCTTATAAGGGAAAGGGAGAACTTTGAAGACCTCATTCGTGGTCAGCACCCCGTTGAGCTCGATCTTTCCCCGGAAACTTCAGAATAACCTTTAAAAGTTAATCTTTCAGAAATATTTCCGAAAAAGCAGCTAATTCTTTTGTGCTCCGGTTCGTAACCTTTAGGTTTGTTTTTTAACCTAAAATTAGATTTATGACCTTTAGAACAAAGAAATTTGCTGGAGTCTTCCTATTCTTCGTTTTAACCGCTACGACCCTTTTCGCACAGGCAGATCAGGCAAAAGTGACAGACGCAGAACTCAATAAATTTGCCGCTGTTTTTCAACAGATGCGCATGATGAACCAGGAAGTTCAGCAAAAAATGGCGCAGGTAGTCGCAGAAGAAGAGATGGAAATTCAGCGTTTCAATGAGATACATAAGGCGCAGCTTGACCCGGCGGTAGAGGTTGAAACCACCGAGAAAGAAAAAGAAGCCTACGAAGAGATCGTTTCAGAGATCGAAGAAGTTCAGCTTGATTTCCAGGAGAGCGTCCAGGAAAATATCGAAAAGAGCGGATTGACCATTGAAAGATACAAGCAGATCGCCACTCAGCTGCAAACCGATGCAGAACTTCAGGAGCGATTGAAGAACACTTTTCAAAAATAAACAGTTTTTCTGATGAATAAAAAGGCAGCCAATGGCTGCCTTTTTTTATAGTTGCTCTTTCATTTTATAAACCTCTTCCCAGTTCCAGCCGGCGTACTTCAAACTGGAAGTAAACCTTTGGTCCATTTCTGTATTTTTTTTAAAGGTATACCCGAATTTCATCCAGAAGCTACGTAAGGTATCCAGTTTCTCACTATTGTGGAGGTCCTCATCGGGTCCTTCCAAACCCAGGTTAAGATATTTCTCTATGGCATTTATAAGTGTGCATAATTTGGCGTACTCCGTACTATCTTGCTTCCAGTCCATTCGCAAGACCATGAGAACTTCCGAAAGGATCGCCAGCTGGACAATGAGAGCCGAATTACGGTTCTTGGTAAGAAAGTAGTTGGTCATTGGAAAAGCCAGGTAACTACTCGCGTTCGCCAATATTTGCTTCCGCAGATCATTAGCATCAGCCAATAATCCGTCAAGATTCTCATCTTTTTTAAAGAACAGGTAGATCTCTTCCACGTCACTGCCTATTGTCGAAATGAAAAAAGCAAGTTGCTTTTTGCTTAGAACCGCCTGTACTACACTTAGGAGATACGTGAGGCCCGAGGTGATAAGTATGAAACCCGAAAAGGAAAGGATCCCGGTAAGGATCTCACTGCTCTCATTCCCCGGAACCAAATTTCCAATCCCCAGGGTCGATAGTACATATGCAGTATAATAAAAACGCTCACTGGTTGAAGCAGGTAAATAAGTAGTGCCGTTAACTACCATATCCTGTCCCGCCGTAAAGATCAGGAAGGTGCCACAAAAGAGTAGTGCCAGCCACACAAAAGTAGTGATCAAAAGATGCGTAAGACCCGAAAAAAGAAAGACCGATCTGCTCCTGTTCTGAATAATAACACGGTTGAGAAGACGGTTCAATTCCCTCGAAATGAACCCAAAACCGTTCCCGGAAAAAGTTGTATGAAAGAAATCCAGAAAAGTTAATATGATAACTACTATTCCTGCAATGATTTGAAGTAACTCCATATTCTCTAATTTAACTAAAAGCCCCTTAAAATTTTTAAACAAGGCCTTAAACTTTTCTAAAGCTGCTGTTCCCGAAGATCATAGCCTTGAAATTATTTGTATCTTATTTATTGTTAATCAACTAAATAACCTTAAATCATGGCAAACTGGATTTCAAACTTCACTTCAGAAACAGATCTTTCAGCAAAGCATATTCGTCCACTTGAAAATTCCGAAGATCTTGATCCTCTAATGCACAGAATTGGAGATGCCAAATATGTCCTGTTGGGAGAGGCTTCTCACGGCACCCATGAATACTATACCTGGAGAGCAGAGATCTCAAAGCGGCTTATTGAAGAGAAAGGGTTTTCTTTGGTAGCCGTTGAAGGTGACTGGCCCGATTGCTATAAGATCAATCGTTGGGTGAAGGATCTTCCAAATTCAGGATCCTCTATCAAAGAAGTATTGAAAAGCTTTAAACGCTGGCCCACCTGGATGTGGGCCAACTGGGAGGTCGCCGCCTTCGCTGAATGGTTAAAAGACCACAACTCCGGTTTGGAACCTGAAGAAAAAGTGGGCTTTTATGGACTCGATGTGTACAGCTTATGGGAATCCATGGAGATCATCGTTAATTATCTTGAGAAAGAAGATCCTGAAACAGCCACCCTGGCCAGACGCGTAGCCGAATGTTTTGAACCTTACCGCAAGAATGACTCTTACGTTACTGCTTACCGCGGAATGAACCAGCGATGCAGAAAGGAAGTCGTGCATTTACTAACTGAAGTAAGACAGAACATTGAAAAATACAAAGACGAGCGAGAAGCAGATCTTAATGCCGAATTGAATACCCTGGTCATGAAGAATGCCGAAAAATATTATGAAGCCATGGCCTCTTTTGACAGCTCCTCCTGGAATGTGCGCGACTCCCACATGGTCGAAACCCTCAACCACCTTATGAAGTACCATGACGACCATGCCAAGGTGATTATTTGGGAGCACAACACCCACATTGGGGATGCCCGGGCAACCGACATGGCAAATCACGGTATGCACAATGTTGGCCAGCTGGTAAGAGAACAGCACCAGGATGATGGAGTGGTACTTGTGGGCTTTGGGTCTTACCATGGCTCTGTGGTTGCAGGAGAATTCTGGGGTGGAAAGATGCAAAAGATGGAACTTCCAAAAGCTATAGAAGGCAGCGTAGAAAAGTTGTTACACCAGCATAACGGCAAAAACCAGTTGCTCATATTTGATGACGATTCCCCGCTTAAGGAGATCTTTCAGGAGCGACTAGGCCATAGGGCAGTTGGAGTTGTTTATGACCCTCACCAGGAAAGGGGCAATTACGTCCCCTCCCGGTTGTCTGACCGGTACGACGCTTTTTTATTCCTGGATAGGACTAAAGCATTGCACCCGTTGCACCTGGAACCCGACGGTCACTTAGTGCCTGAAACCTATCCCTTCGGATTATAACTCCTGCTGCATGAAGGTCAAGATCCTTGGAACTCGCGGAAAAATTCCGCAGTCGGCGCCACGTCATAAGAATTACAGCGGCATCCTTATTGACGACAAGATCATGGTTGACGCTGGGGAAGCTGAATATATGGAGTTTAACCCGGAAGCAGTGGTATTCACCCACTTTCATCCAGATCACGCTTTCTTTGTCTTTACCGAAGAAAAATTTGATCCCGGAATTCCTCTTTTTGGACCCGAACTCCAGGAGTTGATTCCAAACCTGAAGGTGATCACTACGAAATTCAAGATCAAGGAATATATTTTCACCCCTATACCTGTGATCCATGCCCTGCACCTTAAATCCCTGGGATATATCATTCAAAAAGGGGAGAAAAGGATCTTCATTACCGGAGATGTTGCATGGATTGAGAAGGCAAACCTTCAGGCAATCCCAAAGGTAGACCTGGTGATCACAGAGGCTTCATTTCTTCGGAAGGGAGGCATGATACGTCGAAAAAATGATAAGATCTTTGGCCACACCGGGATTCCAGATCTCATAAAGCTCTTAAGTCCACACACGCCAAAGATCGTCTTTGTGCACTTTGGCAGCTGGTTCTTTAAAGACGTAAAGGAGTCGCGGAAAACGCTGAAATCAATGGAGCATGAAGGTCTGGAGATCATCCCCGCTCACGACGGAATGGAAATTGAAATTTAACCTTTAAGCAATTCCCGTAGCTGCCTTGCATTTTCAGGAGCGTTGGCGTGTATATCATTATTGAAATAGATAAATATCTCCTTAAGACCGGAATCTTTTATCATCTCTGCCCATTCTTTCAATTCCTCTTCGGAATAGTAGTAATCATACCACTTTTTCCCTTTTCCATGGAAGCGTACGTAGCCGGTTTCGGCCGTGGAGACCATTTCCTCCGGAAACCGTGGACTTGAAATGGAACAAAAAACCGCCTTATTTTTTTTCAGGAGTTCATATACCTCCTCATCATACCAACTCTCATGTCGAAATTCGATCACATTTTTGATCTTTGGATCCAGCAATTGGAGGAATCCGTTTAGCCTTTCATCATCCCGATGAAGGCTCGGAGGCAGCTGCCATAATACACTGCCCAGTTTTTTCCCCATTATCCCTGCCGTGGTGTTGAAATTCATCACACTCTCCTCCACCTCATTGAGCTTTTTCATATGAGTAATAAATCGGCTGCCTTTAAGGGTGAATTTAAAATTTTCGGGCACGGTATCCCTCCATTTGGCCACGGTTTCATCCTTAGGAAAACGGTAAAAAGTACTGTTGATCTCTACCGTGTTGAATTCTTCGGAATAGAATTGCAGCCAGTTCTTCTGCGCAAGTTTTTCAGGATAGAATTTTCCACGCCAATCCCTGTAATTCCAGCCTGAGCATCCTATATATACCTTCATTTTTCTTCTTTTTGACAGGAAGGACAGAAATAAGTACTTCTGCCCGACACCTTAATTTGCTTGATCTTTCCGGAGCATTTAGGACAATCCTCTCCCTCCTTTCTATGGTTGATAAGATAATTTGAAGGGAACTCCGATCGTTCCCCCTCTTTATCTATAGCCAATTTCAAGACCTTTTTCATCTGTTTGTAAAGTTCTTTTTTTTGGGTCTCTGATAGTTTTTCGGTCTTCGATTTGGGGTGAATTCCACATTGATAAAGCATTTCATCTGAATACACATTTCCTATCCCCGCGAGCAAGTGCTGATCTGTGAGTGCTCCCTTTATACTGCCACCTTTATCTCCAAGCAGCTCCAAAAATTGCTTTTCTGAAAGCTCAAGAGCATCATTACCAAGGGCATGTTCTCTCTGAAACTCCTCAAACCCTTCAGCTAAATAGATCTTGCCCAGTTTTCTGCGACAGGTAAAGGCAAGATGATAACCGTTATCAAAGCTGATCAACATTTTGGTGTACTTAGGGGTGTCCTGATTTTTGTAATATTCGAGTTTCCCGGTCATTCCGAAGTGGAAGATGAGCCACTCCCCTTCACTGATCCTAATCAAAAGGTACTTTCCCAGTCTCTTGGATTCCTCCAGCTTTTTCCCCAATAAAGCCTTTTCAAAATGGGTTTTTGGAGCCTGCAGCAGGCTTGCATCCGGAAAAGATAACCTGGTGATCTTTTTATGAAGGGCTGTAGAATCCAGATATTTTTTAAACAGTGTGATCTCGGGTAGTTCTGGCATAGTGGTTGAATTAAATTTGCAGTATTAAATTACTTAAAAACAAGCTACTACCCCAAACTTGCCGGTAGTTTTCTTTTGGAGTTCAAAAAGAATCAGCTATATTAAAAAAGAGTAGTTTTTCAAAAACTCAAAATCCAAGAACCTTGCGTAGAACCTCAATCTTTTTATTAATTTTCCCTCTCCTGTTTGTTGCAGCGGGTTGTGGAGCAAAAAAATCTATGAGCGAAAAAGTCGTTTTCCAGCAAAACAAGATCATACCCGAATCTATTCTTAACGAAGCCAAAACAGCACTCTCATATTATCCAGAACTTAAGGATGTTCATATAGAGTTCAAATTCAAAGAAGATATCAAAAAGTCTTTCATGCAGGCCCAGCCTGAATTCAGCAACCTTTTTAAAGGCAAGGATGACCGAAGCTATAATGTTTTCATTAGCAGCCGATTTCTTATTGAAGAGGAAGAATTTGCTATGGCCGATGTACCTTCAGAAGTCTTGATAGGTTGGCTGGGTCATGAACTGGGACACATCATGGATTACCGGGATAAATCAGCGATGGGGCTGATCATCTTCGGATTTAGATATATCACTTCTTCCAACTACATCAAAGAAGCCGAACGTGCAGCCGACACCTTTGCCGTAAATGCAGGAATGAGCGAATACATCCTGGCTACGAAAGATTTCATTTTGAACCACTCGCACCTTTCAGACTCTTATAAAGAAAGGATCGCACGGCTTTATCTTTCCCCAGAAGAGATCATTGTCCTGGTGAACAAACTGGAGGAAGATCTCGAAAAAGCGGAACAGGAAGGAAGCTGAAAGAGCGTTGAAGGTTTAATTAATACTTATTACTTATATTGATGGTTGTTTATTGGTCATTGTTCATTGACTCAACGAACTTCTCCCATTCAGAAAATTTCTCCTCGTTCATAACCTTTTCCATTTTAACCTGGCCGCCTTTCTTCTTGTTCTTTGCGCTCCATTCGTGAAAGAATTCTGGTGGTACAGTGACAACTTCCACACCTTTCAGGGCTTTTTTGCGGGCCACGCCATAGTTCTTGTTAGCTTGTTTTAGATTTTCATCGAGGGCTTCTGCAAGTTTTACAGGATCTGCATTCCCTTCTGTTCCCAAGTACCATTTATGAATGAATTCCCCGTTTTTTTGGACAGCGGCTACAGTAAATTCCGGGATGGTAATGTTGAATTCCTTTTCAAGTTCTTTCACGGCTTCCTGCATTTTATTTACAGAAAGTTGAGACCCCACAACATTCAGAAAGAACTTGGTACGTCCCGTGATCTTGATCTCCATTCGATCCACATCGGTGAACTTGATGGTATCACCAATTAAATACCGCCACGCACCTGAAACCGTACTGATCACCAGTACATACTCCTCTTCCTCCTTTACTTCCTTCAGCGAAACTACCGGAGCATCCGGTTTTAAAGAACCGTCTTCGTTGATATATTCAGGTTTAAAGGGTACGAATTCAAAATAAATGCCGTTGTCGAGCACCAGCTTCATAGCCAGTGTTCCCGGTCTTGCCTGAAATGCCAGAAATCCTTCCGAAGCCAGATAAGTATCGATCACAATTACCGGGTAAGCCAGGATCTTTTCAAAGGCTTTTTCGTAAGGTTCAAAGGCCACGCCTCCTGTGGAATACACTTGAAGGTTAGGCCAGATCTCATGGATATTTTCTGCTTTATGATACTCGAGGATCTTTTTGATCATGAGTTCGGTCCAGGAGGGGATACCCGTAATTGCGCCTATATCCCAGTTCTTTGCCTCTTTGGCGATTTGAAGCACGCGTTCATCCCAGTCATTGATCTCGGCAATCTCAACACCGGGTTTATAAAAATTCCGGAACCAAAATGGAATATTACTGGCACTGATCCCGCTGATCTCCCCTTCTTCATGATCTCCTTTTTGATGTAGGTCCGTCGAACTGCCCAGCATCATGATCTCCTTTTCGAAGAAATCTGAAGGCAGGTCAAAATTGGTGAGCGTGCCCACCTGTTTAATGCCGGTTTGCCTGATGGCTTCTACCATATCATCGGTCACCGGAATCCTTTTGCTCGATTTTCCCGTCGTTCCAGAACTCAGCGCAAAATAAGGCGGTTTTCCCGGCCAGGTGACGTTTTCGGCTCCCTCATGCATTTTACTCCACCATTCCTCGTTGATCTTGTTGTAATCGAAAAAAGGCACTTTTTGAGCAAATTCCTTCTGAATGTTCTCACTCTTAAGTATCTCTTCAAAATGGTAGAATTTTCCGAAAGCGGTATCTTTTGCCTTTTCCAAGAGATCGCGAAGCACTTTTTCCTGCGCTTCATTAGGATCGGGATCTGAAACCACAGCATCCCGGGCATGCAAAAGACCTTTGATTATAGAACCGATAACAGCCATAAAATAACTTTTTTCTGAAGATACTTAAAAGCTGAAACTTCAGTGAAATCAGGCCTTTGAATTATAAAGACTTTAACTTACCCGAATATTTAAAGAGTTATTTCCCGGAAAATAGGATTTCCAGTTTCTTTTTTCTGAAATTCGCCCCCATGCAACTCCAACCCGATCATAAAGCACTGCTTGAACTGGCCCACGCTAAAATGCACTTCGGAAAATTCAAGGGTCGGTATTTATCCGAACTTCCGGAATATTACCTGGTTTGGTTCAGGCAGCAGGGATTTCCGAAGGGAAAACTGGGGGATCAACTGCAACAGGTTTTTGAACTGAAGGTCAACGGAATGGAGCAGATCCTCAGGACCATCAGACAAAAATATCCCCGGTAATCTAAGAGCTCTAAAAGCCTTAAAGTTTTCCTAACATATTCCGGCTTAGATGGTTTCTTTTTCTATTCTTCTTTGTAATTTAGCGCCCTGAATAAACAACGCACCAAACACCCTATTACAATGGCTGAAACCAAGTATATTTTTGTCACAGGCGGCGTTTCCTCATCTCTGGGAAAGGGCATTATAGCTGCATCTTTGGCAAAATTACTGCAAGCGCGTGGTTACAAAACCACTATTCAGAAGCTGGATCCTTACATCAACGTTGATCCCGGTACCCTGAACCCTTATGAGCACGGCGAATGCTATGTGACCGAAGATGGTGCCGAGACAGACCTTGACCTGGGCCATTACGAACGATTTTTGAACGTAAATACCTCCCAGGCCAATAATGTCACCACCGGTCGCATATACCAGAGCGTGATCGAAAAAGAACGCCGAGGCGAATTCTTGGGAAAAACGGTACAGGTAGTTCCTCATATCACTAATGAGATCAAGGAGCGCATTCAGTTGCTTGGAAAGAATCACGAATATGATATAGTGATCACCGAAATTGGCGGTACAGTGGGTGACATCGAATCTTTGCCATACATCGAAGCGGTGCGACAGTTGAAATGGGAATTGGGAGACGATAATGCCCTGGTGATCCATCTTACCCTGGTGCCTTTCTTATCGGCAGCAGGTGAATTAAAGACGAAGCCAACCCAGCACAGTGTAAAGACATTGATGGAGAGCGGAATCAAAGCCGACATCCTGGTATGCCGTACAGAGCATGAACTTTCTGATGACATAAGACGCAAACTGGCGTTGTTTTGCAACGTAAAACAGGAAGCGGTTATACAGTCAATTGACGCTTCTACCATTTACGATGTTCCAAACATGATGCTGGAAGAAGGTCTTGACACCGTTACCCTGAAAAAATTAGCGCTTCCCGATGATTCTTCCCCTAATCTTACCCAGTGGAACGAATTTTTGAAGAGACATAAAAATCCGAAGCACGAGGTGACCATCGGGTTAATCGGAAAATACGTGGAATTACAGGACTCTTATAAATCTATTTTAGAAGCCTTTATTCATGCGGGAGCAGCCAATGAAGTAAAGGTGAATATTGAGAGTATACATTCAGAATTTATCAACGACACTACCATCAAGAACAAGATATCTCATTTAGACGGAGTGCTTGTAGCTCCCGGATTTGGGGAACGCGGGGTAGAAGGAAAGATCGACGCGGTGCGTTTTGCAAGAGAGAATAAGATTCCCTTCCTGGGAATTTGTTTGGGAATGCAGATGGCCGTCATTGAATTCGCCAGAAATGTCCTTAAACTGAAGAATGCCAATTCTACAGAGATGGATGCCTCAACCCCGCACCCGGTGATCGACCTTATGGAAGAGCAAAAGGAGATCACGCATTTGGGCGGCACCATGAGATTGGGCTCCTGGAAATGTGATTTAAAAGAAGGCTCAATAGCAGAGAGTGTATACGGCACCAAAACCATTTCTGAAAGACACAGGCACCGTTATGAATACAACAACAAATATGCACAACAACTGGAGTCTCAAGGCATGATAAGCACAGGGATCAACCCTGACACTAAACTGGTGGAGATCATAGAAGTGCCGGAACACCCCTGGTTCCTGGGAGTACAATATCACCCCGAATATAAAAGTACGGTGGCAAGTCCTCACCCCCTTTTTGTGGCCTTCGTAAAAGCGGCAAAAGAATATTCGAAAGAAAAAAAAGATGCCACCTTGGCACAATAACCTCAATTGGTCGCAAAATTGACTAATCAATGAAAGCGGGAAAACCCGCAAGTTTTATTTATACCTTTTAAATGGAAGAAAAGAAATTAGACATCAACTCCCTCATAGGTTTCATCTTAATTGGAGGAATCCTGATATGGATGTTGTATATGAACCAAACTGCGCCTGAAGCAATTGAAGAAGAAGCAGGAACAGAAGAAGTGGTAGTTACCCCCGACGAAACTCCGACAAGTCCGGACCAGGCGGTAGCCCAGGTACCCGACTCAGTAGCTGTAGCACAGGCACAAAGCCGCCTTGGAGCTTTCGGTTATTCCGCAACGTTGCCTTCGGCTCAAGAAAACACCACTACCATTGAAAATGATGTTCTCGAACTAAAAGTTGAGAACAGGGGTGGTTATATTTCCGAAGCAAGGCTGAAAAATTATAAAACCTTTGATTCCATCCCCGTTTACCTCATAAAAGACGGGAATGCTACCTTCAACATCAATTTTAGCACGACCGACGGAAGAGTTCTGGATACACAAAACATGTACTTTGAACCTACTGTTACCCAAAACGGGGACAATACGGTATTGAGCATGAAACTGAAGGTTTCTGACAATGAATTCCTTGAGTACCGCTATGTGCTGAAGCCGGGAGAATACATGATGGACTTCAGCATTCGTTCACAGGGACTAAATGATGTCTTCAATACTGCAAACGCGGTAACCCTTGACTGGAAGCTGAAGGGATACCGTCATGCTAAAAGTATCCAGTATGAAAACAGGTATACCGAACTTGTTTACGAATACGGGGGAGGAGATGATGACTCTGTGAGCGATGGAGAAGATGAAGATGAGGACATTACCTATGTGGCTTACAAACAACATTTCTTCACCTCTATTCTTTTGACAGATACTCCTTTTGAAACCGGAAGATTTAAATCTGAAAATTTGGTTGAAGATGAGGAAATTGATACGGTTTTCACCAAGGCATTTGCCTCTACCCTTCCCCTTGAGCTGAAAGGCGGGGAATTGAACTACAACATGAACTGGTATTACGGACCCAGTGACTACCAGATCCTGAATAACTATGACCGTAACCTTGATGAGATCATGCCTCTTGGCTGGGGGATCTTTGGATGGATCAACAAATATATTTTCATTCCATTCTTCGCTTTTCTAAGTTCCTTCTTACCAAGTTACGGAATAGCCATTATTGTAATGACCATTGTGGTTAGGATCGTTCTTTCACCCGTGACCTATAAGTCTTATTTAAGCCAGGCTAAGATGAAGGTCTTACGACCCGAGATCAATGAGCTGAATGAGAAGTACAAGGACAACCCGATGAAAAAGCAGCAGGAGACCATGAAGCTGTACAGCAAGGCAGGCGCCAGCCCAATGAGCGGTTGTTTGCCGGCATTAATGCAGATCCCGGTTTTCTATGCGCTGTTCCAGTTCTTCCCGAGTGCCTTCCAGTTGCGCCAAAAAGGTTTTTTATGGGCCGATGACCTTTCCAGCTATGACACGATAGCACAATTACCGTTTAACATTCCATTTTACGGAGACCATATTAGTCTTTTCCCTATCCTGGCCTCTATTGCCATTTTCATTTATATGATGATGACTACAGGGCAGAATATGCAAAGTCCGCAGCCGGGAATGCCGAACATGAAGTTCATAATGTACCTGTCTCCATTGTTGATGTTATTCTTCTTCAACAATTACGCGAGTGGACTTTCTTTATATTACTTTACTTCCAATCTTATTACAATTGGGATCATGCTGGTTATAAAACATTTTATTATTGACGAGGACAAGATCCACGCCAAGATCCAGGAGAATAAGAAGAAGCCAAGAAAGCAGGGGAAATTCGCCCGTAAGATGCAGGAGATGATGGAGCAGGCAGAGC
>CAZNFK010000036.1:13857-21374 GCA_964572365.1 uncultured Flavobacteriaceae bacterium
GAAGAAGTAATTCTTCAATAGCATAGAAATGAAAAGCCCGGTTCTCACCGGGCTTTTCTCTTTTAACACAACAACCTATTCAAACAATTGCAATCTTTACTGGGGTAATAATACAGTATCTAAAACATGAATCACGCCATTGGTTGCCTGAACATCGGCAGCTATCACTGTTGAGGTTCTTCCGCTGGCATCGGTGATCACAACATTCTCTCCAAGATTAACAGTAAAGGTTTGGTCAAGAAGAGTGTTTACCTCCATGCCGTCTGTGAGATCTGTAGAGCGAACATTGGCACCCGTCACTACGTGATAACTAAGGGTGTTTGCCAGCACATCTGACGGAATATCTTCCAGGCTTCCAAAATTCATTTCCTCCAAAAAGGCAACAAAAGCATCATTCGTGGGCGCAAATACAGTGAACGGTGCAGGATCTTCAGAAGACATTAAAGTCGATACGAATGGGTAATCCTCTTCCCGGGTCAATGCTGCGACAAGGATTTCAAAAGTAGGATCGGCCAGGGCAAAGGTGGTAATATCAGGAAGCCCTATCACCGCATTCACAGCGTGAATGATCCCGTTGTCAACTTCAATATCTGCATTTTCCACGGTGGATACTCCGTTGATCACAACTCCACTCTGGGTGTTGATGTACATGCTAAGGTTTTCTTCGGAAGTACCCCAGGTGGCCATGCTTTGAATATATCCAGTAGAAAGATTCGAAGACATTATTTCACCTTCCTGCACGTGATTCAGCAAGATCTGGGTCAAAACATCTGTGGGTACCTCCTGAAGGCTGGCAAAACCATTGTCTGCAAGAAAAGCAGCAAAGGCATCATTATCGGGTGCGAAGACCGTGTAATTCGACGCTCCGTCAAGAGTAGCTGTTAAACCGGCCACTTCCAAGGCGGCAGCCAGGGAAGAGTAATTATCATTGGAAGCTACAAAATCGGCAATGGTATTTGTTTCCTCCACAGGCATTGCATTAGCATCGTCGTCATCGCTGCAGGCAGTAAAACCGAGCAATAGTGCACTTACCAAAGTGATTTTTAGGTAATTCATTAAGTTTTTCATAGTTAATAATTTTTAATTATAATCCAAATATAAGTGATAGCTTCATTTAATATTGTTTAAATTTAGTTAATTTTATTTAAACAACAATTACTCCATTAAATATAAGCTATGGTGAATCTTTCTTATTTTTAATTAAATCCGTTCTAAATCAGCCTGTTAAGGCGAAAAATATAGTTTCTCTTTTATTTAACTGACCACTTTTTCCCTATCTTTAATAGAAACCAAAACTGACAGTTATGAAAAAATATCTGATCTTGCTGATAATGACCGCCGCGGTGGGATTTTCATCATGCAGCGACGATGACGAGGACCAGGATCGAATAATAGGAACCTGGATTCTACAGAGCGTACAACCAAGTTCTCTTTATGATCCTGAGGCCTGTGCGGGGAAAAACTCCACGGTAGAAATAGAGGGCAACAATATTTTGACGGCAACCTTTTACTTTACCCAAACAAATTGCGTGGCTTCTCCTGAAGAGGGAACCTGGCAAAAAACAGGAGCTTCTACTTATACTCTCGATTTTCCCGGTTTTGAACCTCTTACCGGAACCGTGACTTATCCCAGTTCCGACAGAATGACTTTCTCCACCGAGAACGATGTGGTTTTTACCTTCCAAAGGCAGTTATAGTTATATTTTCAACCGTATTATTCATAGGTGGTCATCTTGGCCACCTAATTTTTTAGGATTATTTTATAAATTCAAATTAGGCTAAATAAAAACTTATTAGGACTTTTCATACACCAAAATAACCTACGAAACAACCCACTCTTATGAAAAAACATTTTATCCTTTTACTCGTATCCGGATTATTTGCCCTTACTTCCTGCAGCAGCGATGACGATGCAGCCAAAGACTATTCAGTCGTGGGTACCTGGCAACTGGAAAGTACTAATCCAGTAATTCCAGGTCTAGATCCAGAAGCCTGCCCAGAACGACCTCAAATTACATTTAAGCCTGGGGGTGGTGCTGACTGGATCTTTTATTCCCAGGAGAACTGTGAAGCGCAAAATGCTAGTGGTAGCTGGAGTCAAAAATCCGGAACAGAATATTCCATAACCATTCCTGATTATGGCACTTTTGATGGCACGGTAACTTTTGAAAGTGCTCACAAATTCACCTTTAGTACTACCTATCAATCTTATCCAGTAGAGCTTACTTTTAAAAATCTTTTGTAATGTACCCTTATATAACAGCGGCCAATCAAGCCGCTGTTTTCCTGTTCACACACTCAAAATTCAGATTCTTCCACCTTCTGTAAACTGGCATATTTTATGTATTTTTGCACTTTAATAAAGCCCTCTCAAAAAGGGCATTTTTAAAGGATTATGGAACGAGTAGTTGTAGGATTATCGGGAGGAGTAGATTCCAGTGTCGCGGCGTATTTGCTGAAGGAACAGGGATATGAAGTCATAGGCCTTTTCATGAAGAACTGGCATGACGACTCTGTGACCATTTCTAAAGAATGTCCATGGTTGGACGATTCAAACGATGCCATGCTGGTGGCCGATAAATTAGGGATCCCTTTTCAAACCGTAGACCTAAGCGAAGAATACAAGGAGCGAATTGTAGATTACATGTTCAATGAGTACGAGAAAGGCCGTACGCCCAATCCCGATGTGCTTTGCAACCGCGAGATCAAATTTGATGTTTTCATGAAGATCGCCCTTTCGCTGGGTGCAGATTACGTCGCGACAGGACATTACTGCCGCAAGGGAACAATTACCACTGCAAACGGCCAAACGGCCTATCAATTACTTGCAGGAAAAGATAAAAATAAGGACCAGTCCTATTTCCTTTGTCAATTATCACAGGAACAATTATCCAAAACCCTCTTCCCCATTGGGGAGCTGCAAAAAAGCGAGGTGCGAAAAATTGCCGCGGAACAAGACCTGATCACCGCTGAAAAAAAGGATTCGCAAGGACTGTGTTTTATCGGGAAAGTACGTCTTCCGGAATTCCTTCAGCAGAAACTGCAACCTAAAGAAGGACGTATTGTGGAAATAGCCGCTTCCGAAGAAAAATATCAAAATGATGTTCCGCAGTTCAACGATAGAAAAGACGAACTGGAGTACCTTTCCCGCAAGTTTACCTACGCTCCTTCCGAAGGAAAAGTGGTAGGAAAACACCAGGGCGCGCATTACTTTACCAAAGGGCAGCGCAAAGGTCTTGCCGTAGGTGGTACGCCCGAACCTTTGTTCGTGATCGAAACCAGCGTGGATGACAATGTGATCTATACGGGCCAGGGAAAAGATCACCCGGGAATTTACCGCCGCGGTCTATTTGTTTCTTCCGAAGAGATCCATTGGGTCCGGGAAGACCTGCAGCTAGAACAGGGGGAGGAAATGAAGGTAAAAGCCCGCATTCGCTATCGCCAATCTTTACAAGATGCGACCTTATATCAAAGCGCCGAAGGATTGTATGTGATCTTTGATGAACCACAGGCGTCTATAACTGAAGGCCAATTTGTAGCATGGCATTTAGAAGATGAATTGATAGGTTCGGGAGTTATTTCATAAATTCGGAATCCTTGATCGATAAAACCTACTCCAATATGACTAACAGAATTACCCAACTCTTCCACATAAAATATCCCATTATCCAGGCTGGAATGATCTGGGCCAGCGGCTGGAAACTTGCTAGTGCCGTTAGCAACGAAGGCGGACTGGGAATTATTGGCGCAGGATCAATGTATCCCGAAGTGCTGCGCGAACATATTCAAAAATGTAAAAAAGCGACTTCAAATCCTTTCGCCGTCAATGTGCCCATGCTCTACCCCAACCTGGAGGAGATCATGCAGATCATAATTGAGGAAGGGGTGGAGATCGTATTCACCTCTGCCGGAAACCCCAAGACTTGGACAGGCTACCTGCAAGAAAAGGGGATCAAAGTGGTGCATGTGGTGAGCAGTGTAAAATTTGCCCTTAAGGCCGAACAGGCGGGTGTAGACGCTGTGGTTGCTGAAGGTTTTGAAGCCGGAGGTCATAACGGAAGAGATGAAACCACCACCTTCACCCTCATCCCGATGGTAAAGGAGCAGATAAACATTCCCTTGATCGCTGCGGGAGGTATTGCCACCGGCCGCGGAATGCTTGCAGCCATGGTGTTGGGAGCTGATGCAGTACAGGTTGGCAGCCGGTTCGTAGCCAGCAATGAAGCTTCGTCGCATCCTGCTTTCAAGGAAATGGTAGTGAAGGCACAGGAAGGTGATACTATTTTAACTTTAAAGGAACTCGCTCCCGTAAGACTGTTGAAAAATCACTTTTTTGAGGAGATACAGGAACTCTATTCTAAAAATCCTTCCAAAGAAGATCTGATCGCGCTACTGGGCCGAGCTCGCGCCAAAAAAGGAATGTTTGAGGGTGATCTTGAAGAAGGGGAACTCGAAATTGGTCAGATCGCCGGACTCATTCATGATATTAAACCCGCAGCAGAGATCTTACGCAATATGATCAGGGAATTTGAGGCAGCAAAAGAAGAAGTTGCAGCTCTTTAAGAAGAAAATTCCGCCAATTTCGCCATTTCAGCTTTGATAAATGTTTCCCACTTCAACTGGACCTTTTCATTCTGGCCGTGATTGGTTTCGAGATCATATTTCTTCTGCATCTGCCGTCGGGCATTTTCATTCTTCTGATAGATCCTTTCCAGTACCTTTTTAATATCACTTTTTAGGTCGGGATCATATTCTGCCATTGCTTTTCTAAGTTTCCTCCCGTTAAGTTCAGAAATGTTAAGATGAAGTTGCTCATGGGCCAGGAGTCGGACGTCCATTTTTCCGGACTTTACCCAGGAAAGATCGGGGTAAAAGAAAACATCGACCTTGTATAAGAATTCAGCTCCTTTTTCTGAAGTTCGTAAAGCCCAGGAATAGGAGATCCCGGAGTTGGTATTCGCATCAAAAGGGTTTTGTAGCTCTGGCTCTCCCACAAAATCATTCCAGGTCAATGGCTGTTCACTCCACCGCACCCGGTTCTCGGGCATCTGCGCTAAAAGCTCCATCACGGGAAATAGCAGGAAAAACAGGCCTAAAAGGGCATTTTTCATATCTGATCTAAACAAGAAGTACGCCGAACTACTATTGATTATAACGGAATTCTATATCCAGCTCAATCTCGGGATGGAGACTGTATAGTACCGGACAGGTTTTTGCAGCCCTTTCCAATATCTTCCGGTCTTTTTCGGAATAATTACACTCCGGAAAAGAGATCAATACTTTAATCCCGGTTATGCGACGGGGATTGACTCCCATTGTTTTTACAACTTCCGCAGTGGCCCCTTTAATGTTCAACTGGTGATCCCTGGCTTTGATACCCATGATCGTGAACATACAACTGGCAAGGGCAGTTGCAACCGTATCTGTAGGCGAAAAAGCCTCGCCTTTACCTTCGTTGTCAATGGGGGCATCGGTAATGAAAGTACCGCTGCTCGCGATATGTTCACACTCGGTTCGAAGATCTCCCAGGTAGGTGACTTTAGCGGTCATTACTGAACAACTTTAAGGTTAAGGTCCTTGTCATAAGCCATGATATAAATGGCCTTGTTTGTAAATCCTCCTGTTGCTTTAGGGTCGTAGTCAAATTTATTCTCCACGTACTGCGTGGTACCCTCCTCATTTAATGAACTGATAAGATCACCTGCAGAAGCAAGCCTTAACAAAATATCATACGTGATATCAAACCCGCGAACTGCATATCTGTTAGGTACCGCTCCGTATTTTTGAGTGTACTTCGCAATGAAACCCTTATTGGTTTCGGGTGAATAAACACGATCTACAGAAGGATAGTGAAAATTAAGCTTGCTCAAATGCCTGTTCGAGATGTTATCACTATCAAAAGAATTATTTCTGTCGGTAGTAAACAGGGTGATCTTGAATTTATCGGCCAAAGAATTGAGGTACGAAGTGGCATTGCTGATCACTCCAATCTTATTCGCTTCCAGAATGACCCAATTCGGTTTCCCTTCAACCAGGGCAGCCGAAAGTTCCTTTTGATCAATATAGCTCCCCTCCTTAGGATTCACGATGCGTGCCGAAGGGAATGCGCTCATCAATTCCTGTTTTTTTGCTGAAGAAGCAGCATCGGCAATGATGATCACGTTCTTCCCGTCAGCGTTTTGAGATATATAGGATATCATGGTTTGGGAAAGCATTTCATCTGAGGGTCGAGCCTGCAGTAAATTATCCAAAGATCCTCCACTTTTAGTAAAAGGAGAAACAACCGGAATTCCACGACGTTCCAGGCCCGAAGCTGCAGCATCGGCTGTAGATTGCACCAGGGGACCAATCACAGCGTCCACCCGGCTAAAGTCATTGGTATTGATAATGGTATGCACCTTCCCGGCACTTTGTTGGGTGTCAAAAGTGGTTAATTTGGTTGAGATCCCAAGCGCTTTTGCCGAATCAATAGCCATCAAAACTCCGCTATAAAAATCAAGCGAGATCTGCAGTACCCTGTCTTTTTTGATCCTTTCGGCAGTATTATCAGAGGTATCGGTCTTTACGATCTTGTCGAGGTGGAAAGGCAACATCACCACGAGGTTTTTAGTCTCGAAGTTCGTGATCCTTCTTTCAAGGTTTACAATGTTTTCCTCGGAATAAGATTCATATTCCGGAACTTCCCTGTTCGGGATCTTTAAGACCATCCCCGATTTCAATCCATCGGCCAAAGCAGGGTTAAGAGTTACCAGGGAGTCCCTGCTAATTCCGAAGCGGCGCGTAAGGCTAAAAAGCGTTTCCTGTGGCTGTACCTGGTAATACTTAAAAAGGTCACCCTCAACGTCTATTACCTTTTCCACGTTTCCATTCTTGATCTTCAAGACCATACCCGGTTTCAGGGTTTCCAGGTTTGGATTTAACCGCTGAAGATCGGCAATCGTAATATTATATTTTCGGGAAATTCCGTAAAGGGTTTCCTGCGGAAGTACCACATGTTCTTTGATGGTGAGATCTAACGGATTCACCCCCGATGTCTCCCTTTTTAGTTCCTTTTCTTTCCGCGGAAGGTTCAGCGGGATCCTTATCTTTTCGCCCCTGCGAAGTTCTTCAGAATACAAATGCTTATTATAACGTTTGATATCATCGATATCTACATTGTATTGCTGTGAAAGACTGAACAAGGTTTCTTTGCGCTGCACGCGGTGTTCTTCAAACCTTATATCCTGCCCGGCGGTTCTCTCGGGGCTCAAAGGCACCACCAGTTTGGAATTTGGGCTGATACCTTTTCGGGCATCGGGATTGTATTTAAAAATTGTCTCCTCGGTTACGTTGTACATCCTGGCAATCTCGGCAGTAGTTTCCCCACGTTTTACAATGTGGTATTTGTACTGCTGCGAAAATGCAGACACGGCAAACAGTTGAAAAAACAGAAAAAGAACAATTATATGCTTCATAAATTTGGTTTTATTCCCACTCAATAGTGGCCGGTGGTTTGGAGCTTATATCATATACTACCC
>CAZNFK010000037.1:0-21248 GCA_964572365.1 uncultured Flavobacteriaceae bacterium
AAAGCCACCCATGCGGTGGCTTTTTTTATTCTATGAACTATTGTGTTTATATACTGCATTCAAGAAAATTGAACCGATTTTATATCGGGTCAACTTCTAATATTGAATTGAGAATGGAATTCCATGATTTCTCACCTGCCCATAAGTTTACAGGAAAAGCAGGTGATTGGCACCTCTTCTTTAAATCAATTTGTATAGACAAGAAGCAGGCATTAGATATTGAACAGCATATAAAAAGGATGAGGAGTAAAAAATACATCGAAAATTTGAAGAAGTATCCGGAAATTATTGAGAAACTTAAAGCGAAATACTCCTGACTGTTAATCAGAGCCCCGATAGCTATCGGGGTTGGTTCGAGCCCAAGAGGAGGAGCAAAAATTAAAGCCACCCATGCGGTGGCTTTTTTTATTCTATGAACTATTGTGTTTATATACTGCATTCAAGAAAATTGAACCGATTTTATATCGGGTCAACTTCTAATATTGAATTGAGAATGGAATTCCATGATTTCTCACCTGCCCATAAGTTTACAGGTTATCTCTTAAACCGGTGCAATTCCTAACGGGTTTTCTCTCTTAAAAGCTGACACAAAAAAAGCCGAAAACTCTATTTTCGGCTCTTTTAAAAATTTGAATCTCAAGAAGTTTTACTCAAACAACCAGCGATAAATATCATTTCCGTTTGCGAACAGTACCAGGGCGATCAAAATGATGAAGCCTACCAGCTGGGCGTACTCCATGAATTTCTCATTTGGTTTTCTACCTGTTACCATTTCGTAAAGCAGGAACATCACATGACCCCCGTCAAGAGCCGGTATGGGCAGAATGTTCATAAAGGCCAGAATGATCGAAATGAAAGCCGTGGTCATCCAGAAGGCCTGCCAGTTCCACGCATCGGGGAAAAGCCCTCCAATGGCGCCAAAACCTCCCACCTGAGTTGCACCTTTCTTGGTAAACACGTATTTGAACTGTGCCACATAATCGTGCAGCGTCCAGTAAGCAAGATCAAATCCTTTGCTCACGCTCTCACCCAAGGAGTAAGTTTCTTTTCTAATGTTGATGCTATTCGCTTTACTGATTCCAATGTTTCCTTCTTCATTCGGGGTAACCGAAACAGTTCTCAGACCTCCGGCAAGCACTCGTTCCCCCTCCTGTTCCAGTTCAATACTTTCAAATTTTCCATCCCGCCTGAAGACGATCTCTAAAGGCTTGTCTTTACTTTCTCCAATTTCCCGTGTGAGCTCATGCCAGTAACCAATTTCCACATCATTCACAGAGATGATCCTGTCACCCTTTTTTAAACCTGCACGATCTGCCGGGCTCCCTGCCACCACAGAATCCAGTACCGGGTACTCCATAGGCACGAAAGGTTGCATAACCCCCTGCTCAAACATTTTTGAACCAATTTCTTCAGGTATTGAAATGGTTTCCTGCTGTCCATCCTGGTGCTGAACGGTTATACTTTGAACGTCTCTTAGAAAAAGATATTTATTTACATCAATGCTGTTCTTTAGTTCTTTTCCATTTATTTCAAGCACTTTATCTCCATCTTCAAACCCCATTTCCTTGAAGGTATCGTCCACGGCAAATCCATTAGGCATATCCTGGGGCGTGATATAAGGACTGCCCCAAACAAAAAGTACCATCATATAAATAAGGAATCCAAGCACAATATTTACAGTAACCCCTCCAAGCATGATTATAAGCCGTTGCCATGCCGGCTTACTCCTGAATTCCCAGGGTTTTGGCGGCTGTGCCATCTGCTCCTTATCCATACTCTCATCGATCATTCCCGAGATCTTTACGTAACCTCCAAGCGGCAACCAGCCAATTCCGTAGACAGTACCCCCTATCTTTTTCTTAAAAAGAGCAAATTTTACATCGAAAAAAAGAAAGAATTTTTCGACCCGGGTTTTAAAGATCTTGGCAGGTATAAAATGTCCCAATTCGTGCAGCACGATAAGGATAGATAGACTCAGAATTAATTGTAATGCTTTGATAAAAAAGGGATCCATATGCAATCTTCGTAATTTAAAATCGCACAAAAGTAACCTTTTAAAGGTTGCCAAAAAAGTTTTGAAACTTAACTCAATTTACTTCCTGAAAAATTCCGGCATACAACCTCTTTTTTTCAGGATTTTGAGTGTAATTTTGCGGGAAACCAGATTTTTATGCTCCGTTTCTTCGCGAAATATAAGTTCTTCGGAATATTTCTATTTGTACTTTCAGCAATTATTATTGTCATTATTTACAATATCCTGAAGCCTGAAGAGCGCCTGCCTGTGTACCAGCCGAACATGGTAAGCAATGAACTGGTAGATTCCACCATTCAGGAAGTGAGAAAATACCATACAATCTCAGATTTTAAGCTCTACAACCAAAACGGGGATACCATCACCCAGGACTTTTACGAGGGAAAGATCTATGTGGCCGATTTCTTTTTTACGACCTGCCAAACCATTTGTCCTATCATGACCGATCATATGTTAAAGATCCAGGAGGAACTAAAGAATGATCCAGATGTGCTCCTGCTCTCGCATACCGTCATCCCTAATGCCGACAGTGTTCCCCAACTCAAAAAATATGCGCTGGAAAAAGGTGTGGATGACCAAAAATGGAATCTGGTAACGGGAGATAAAAAACAGATCTATGAGCTGGCTCGAAAGTCATACCTGGCGGCAAAAAGCGAAGGAGATGCAGGCCCTTTTGATATGATCCATACAGAGAATTTTGTCCTGGTAGATAAGGAGAAGCGCATCAGGGGGTTTTATGATGGCACCAGTCCCGAGGCCATAAATGACCTGCTGCATGATATAGAAATCCTGAAAAAAGAATAAAATTCACGCTGTTAAGATTTCTCC
The DNA here is from genome assembly GCA_964572365.1 of uncultured Flavobacteriaceae bacterium. Classification (GTDB taxonomy): domain Bacteria; phylum Bacteroidota; class Bacteroidia; order Flavobacteriales; family Flavobacteriaceae; genus Salinimicrobium. The sequence continues at coordinate 2,861 of CAZNFK010000037.1, forward strand.
TTTTCTGATAAGGATCAGCTTTCCGCTTTTTATTTTTTCTTTTCGCTGCACAAGTTTTTGTAATCCTGAATTTTGCCTTATTTTTGCCTTGTTTAAAATCAATCTAAATAAACATTGAGTAACACGATCGCAGATTTGAAGAGAGGCCAGCGTGGTATCATCAAGGAATTTTCAGCAGATGTGATTCCTTTGAAACTGTTGGAAATGGGCTGCCTACCGGGAAATGAAGTAGAGTTAGTGCAGACAGCCCCCTTCAGAGATCCGTTATACCTCAATATCAACGGCAGCCACCTTGCAATTAGGAAGGAAACGGCGCTGAATATTCATATAGAAATCATCCCCTAACAATGGGTAAACAGATTAATGTTGCACTTATTGGGAATCCCAACACGGGTAAGACCTCTGTATTTAATCTCCTCACGGGATTAAACCAGCAGGTAGGAAATTACCCTGGAATTACGGTTGAAAAAAAGGAGGGGATCTGTAAACTTCCACGGAATGTTAAGGCCCATATCCTTGACCTCCCCGGAACATATAGCCTCAACGCCTCATCTCTTGATGAGAACGTTGTGATCGAGCTACTGCTCAACAAGAACGACAAAGATTATCCAGATGTGGCAGTGGTAGTGAGTGATGTGGAAAACCTGAAAAGGAACCTCCTGTTGTTCACACAAATAAAAGATCTTGAAATTCCAACCATCCTCGTGATCAATATGGCCGACAGGATGAGCCGAAAAGGGATCTCACTTGATATTCCCCAGCTCGAAAAAGAGCTAAAAACCAGGATAGCACTGGTAAGTGCCCGTAAAAGAACGGGAATTGAAGAGTTGAAGGAACACATTCTTAATTATCGTCACATCTCGACCGAACCCTGTCTCAATGCCTCCATTATGGACCCGGGGTATTTTGACAAGCTTCGGAATGCTTTTCCAAACCAATCGCTGTACAAACTTTGGCTGGTGATCACGCAAGACGTGAACTTCGGTAATTTAAACCGAAACAGCATTGATAACAGTCAGGATTTCCGCACCAAGGATGAAAGCACCTTAAAAAGAATGCAGCAGAAGGAAACGATTCTGCGTTACCAGTTCATCAACGGGGTACTGAAAAAGACCATGACCGTGGATGCCTCTGCGGCAAAAGGACTTAGGGCAAATTTTGACCGGATCCTGACCCATAAGGTGTGGGGATACGTGATCTTCTTCACCATATTGTTACTGATCTTTCAGGCTATCTACGACTGGTCCAGTTATCCTATGGATTTTATCGATGACACTTTCGTGGTTCTCAGTGAACTTGTAAAACAGAACTTCCCTGCGGGTGATTTCACCAATCTCGTTGCTGAAGGTATTATTCCCGGACTTGGAGGTATCGTGATCTTCATTCCACAGATTGCCTTCCTCTTTCTGTTCATTTCGATCCTGGAGGAGAGCGGGTACATGAGCCGGGTGGTATTCCTGATGGATCGAACCATGAGACGATTTGGATTAAGTGGAAAAAGTGTTGTTCCCCTGGTTTCCGGTACGGCCTGCGCTATTCCCGCTGTGATGGCTTCCCGAAATATTGAGGACTGGAAAGAGCGATTGATCACCATTTTGGTAGTACCCTTCACCACCTGTTCGGCAAGGCTGCCGGTGTATCTCATCATCATTGCGCTGGTCATCCCGGATAGATCTTTTATGGGATTCAACCTTCAGGGTATTACTCTTATGTTGCTATACCTGTTAGGCTTTTTCATGGCCATTTTTTCCGCCTGGGTGCTGCACAAGATCCTTAAGATAAAAAGCAAATCGTATTTCGTTATCGAAATGCCCAATTATAAAATGCCCATCTTAAAAAATGTGGGGATCAATGTAGTTGAAAAGACAAAATCCTTTGTTGTGGGTGCCGGAAAGATCATCCTGGCCATATCTATTATCCTTTGGGTACTTGCAAGTTATGGTCCGGGAGAGAATTTTCAGAATGCCGAACAGATAGTGCAGAAAAAGTTCAGTCAAACCCACCTTCCGCAGGAAGAGCTCAACAATAAAATAGCTTCCTATAAACTACAGCATTCCTATATTGGAAATGTTGGAAAGGCAATTGAACCGGCAGTGGCGCCATTAGGGTACGACTGGAAGATTGGTATAGCTATTGTAAGTTCATTTGCAGCAAGGGAAGTATTTGTGGGAACACTTGCCACTATTTACAGCGTGGGGAGCGATGAAGAGGAGACGATCAAGGCTAGGATGGCCTCAGAAACCAACGAGATCCTTGGTGGTCCGCTCTTTACCTTTGCCAGCGGAATAAGTTTATTATTGTTCTATGCCTTTGCCATGCAATGTATGAGTACGCTGGCTATTGTAAAACGCGAGACCAACACCTGGAAGTGGCCGGTCTTACAACTGGTGGTCATGACGGGAATTGCCTATATTGCAGCACTTGCGGCATTTCAGGTACTGAGTTAGAAAAATGAAAGAATAAAAACGATGGAAATGATTCAGGAAATATTAGTCTTTATTACCTTTTTTTGGGCAGTGGGATACATGTTCACCAAATTCATCTACAAGCCAAAATTCCTCTTCGGAAAAAGCAAATCAAGCACAAAATCCTGCGGGGTGGAATGTGGAAGCTGCCACTAATCTTGCTTCTCAGCCTCTTTCTTCTTGAACTGAAGTCTTAGGCAGTAATCTTCCATAACGGTTTTTTGACCTATCACCGGGTAGGGCTGAAGATTTCCTCCAATCACCTGAAGGTTCATTGCTGAAAAATAATCCCCGAACCCGGAAATTTCCGAGCCTGCAGTTGTCAAAGTGAGAATCTCTTCACCAACTAACCTGTTGTCTTCGTAGACTCCAACCAGGACCTTTGCTTCCCCGGCCCAGATACAGGTCACTCCTTTGGGACACCGGGAGTCTGAAATCACCTCCTTAAATTTTATTGCCAGGTTCCCTATCATTGCCTGCTCCCCGGTTTTCAATACCAATGAAGGTGATTCTTGCCCAGATTTCTCTATTAAACCTAAAGAATTATATAATATAAGAAAGATAAGCAGGTACCGCATGAACATGTTCTTTTAAGAAAAGACGAGGCAAAAATACTTTTGTTACAAATTATCCAAGTCCCACATCTAGGGTCATCATCACCATGAACCCGCCAATAAAGCCCATAGTGGCGATGTCTGTATAACGATCCTGCTGAGCTTCGGGGATCACCTCTTCCACCACAACAAAGATCATCGCGCCCGCGGCAAAACACAACGCATAGGGCAAGATCGGCTCAAAGGTCATTACTGCCCAGGCCCCGAGAACAGCGGCTACAGGCTCTACTATGGCAGAAAGCTGACCATAATTGAAACTTTTCCACCTGCTTAATCCCTGTCCTCTTAGAGGCATGGAAACCGCAATACCTTCAGGCAGGTTCTGTAATCCAATTCCCATGGCCAAAGCCACGGCCCCGCCTATACTCGCACCTTCCAGTCCCATTGCCGCACCCCCAAAAAGCACACCTATGGCAAGGCCTTCGGGTATGTTGTGCAATGTAATGGCAAGGGTTAAAAGCACAGATCTATGCCAGGGGGTTTTAACCCCTTCTTTGTCGGCCATCTTAAAGTTTACGTGCAAATGGGGAAGAACTTTATCCAATCCAAAAATAAAAAAAGCCCCCAGGCCAAAACCAACCACCGCAGGAACCACTTTTACGAAACCTTCTCCCTCACTCATTTCAATTCCGGGGGCAAGCAAGCTCCAAAAACTGGCTGCAACCATCACCCCGCCGGTGAATCCCAGCATCCCATCAAAAAGCGCCCGATTCATCTTTTTAAAGAAAAAGACCAGAGACGCTCCTGTGGCAGTAAGCCCCCAGGTGAACAAAGTGGCTAAAAATGCAGCCATTACAGGATCAAGAGATTCGAAATAGTCAATTATGGCATTCATGATTCAAGAGGTTTTACAAATAAGTTATTGGATACGGTTTGTGAAATACGAAGTTCCTTTTCTTCTACTTTTACGAGCATTGACTGGTCGTATTCCTCCTTATAGACAATCTCGATCTGTTTACCCAGGGCAATATTATTCTTGTCCAGGTAGCGCAGAAATTCCGAAGAAGAATCTCTCACTCCAACACAAACGCCAGATTGTCCTTTTTCTAAATCGGCCAGCAGGAGGTTATTAGCGATGCGAAAATTACCTTCGGCGTCGGGAATGGGATCTCCATGTGGATCTCTTTTTGGGTGTCCCAGGAAGTTATCCAGTTCATCTGTGAGTTTAGCCGATTTGATATGTTCCAGCTGTTCGGCAATATCATGCACCTCGTCCCAGGAAAAATTGAGTTTTTCAACCAGGAAAACTTCCCACAGGCGATGCTTCCGAATTACCTCAACAGCCGTCTTCTTACCCTTTTCACTCAGTTTCACCCCCTGGTATTTCTTGTATTTCACTAGTTCCTTATCTGAAAGTTTCTTGACCATATCGGTTACGGAAGAGGCTTTGGTTTCCATCTGTTCGGCTAAAGCATTGGTGCTCACTCCTTCAGAATATTTCTTCTGAAGATGAAAAATGGCTTTTAAATAATTTTCTTCTGAAAAACTGAACATAAACGACCTGTTTTTATATGCCAAAACTACATTTTTTATTATTCAGAAACAATTTTTAGACAAATCTAAATTAAATTTATACATTTGCTGAAAATAAATTGCCGTGAGAACGATTTCCCTTTTCTTTTTGTGTTTATCAGTATTTAAAATGACAGGGCAAACAGCCCGTGTATCAGGAACGGTTACCTCCAATGGAAATCCTGTTGAATATGTCAATATTTACCTGGAAGGAACCAAAAAAGGGACAACAACAGATGAAAATGGAAAATATTCTCTTGAAGCTCCTTTGGGGCACCACGACATTATTGTACAGGCAATAGGCTACAGGACCATAAAAAGCCACCTGGACCTTTTAAAACCTGAAGATCAAATAATGGACTTCGCACTACAGGAGGACATTACAGGTCTGGACCAGGTGGTTATTTCTGCCAGCCGCACCGGCCAACTGCGCCATACTGCTCCCGTCATCGTTTCAGTTACCTCATCACAAGATTTTAAGGCCACTAATTCTTTGAGTCTTAGTGAAGGTCTTAATTTTCAACCCGGATTAAGGATGGAAACCAACTGCCAGAACTGCGGTTTTTCACAGGTGCGCATGAACGGCCTTGACGGGGCCTATTCCCAGATCCTTATTGACAGTCGCCCTGTCTTTAGCGCCCTTAACGGAGTGTACGGCCTTGACCAAATACCTGCGAATTCCATTGAGCGGATAGAAGTTGTTCGAGGCGGAGGTTCTGCTTTGTACGGCTCAAATGCCATTGCCGGCACCATTAACATCATCACCAAAGTGCCTACCGAAGATTATTTCGAGGTCGCCACAAATGTGGCGGCGATTAATGCCGAAGCCGGTGATAAGGCAGTGACCGTGAACGGAACTATTTTATCTGATGATTTCAACGCCGGACTAAATGTCTTCGGAATGTTTCGGGATCGCAATCCTTATGATCACAATGATGATGGTTTTACAGAGATCACAACAGTTGAAAATAACACTTTTGGCTTTAAATCTTTTTTTAAGCCGAACGATCGCAGCGAGTTAAGTGTGGACTTTCATACTATCCAGGAATTTAGACGCGGTGGAAACAACCTGCATCTTTTGCCTTTTGAAGGAGACATTACCGAACAAATTGAAAGTGAAGTTATAGGCGGAGGCATTACCTACGAAGCTTTTTCAAAAAATAAGGAGATCAGGTACTCTCTCTACAGTACAATCCAGCTTTCTGAAAATGAAAATTTCTATGGTGGTAAAGGTGAAACTTTTGAAGAAAGCATAAAAGGCTTTGGAAGCTCTCTCGACCACACTTATTTAATCGGAGCCCAGTTCTCTGTTCCACAGGAACATTTCCTTGGCTCACCAGCTACGCTCACTGCCGGAAGTGAATTTAAGAACAACCTCATGCGCGACCGCAAACCTGGCTATAATGCGAAAATAGATCAGAATCTTAATATTTTAGGCATCTACGCCCAGCAGGAGTGGCAGGCTACCGAAAAATTAAAAGTACTGGGAGGCCTAAGGGCAGACCTGCATAATGTGGCTGATGAAAATGTCATTTTTAACCCTCGGCTGAATTTGCTTTATTCGGCAACCGATGAACTTCAGTTTAGAACCAGTTACGCCAAAGGCTTCAGAGCTCCACAGGTATTTACCGAAGATATACACGCCCGCATCGCAGCCGGAGAGGTGAGCCTGGTGACCTTTTCAGATGATCTCAAATCTGAAACCTCCCACAGTTACCTGGCTTCCGCAGAATGGAGCAAAAGCACATTGGACAAAAATTACCGGCTTACCTTCGAAACTTTTTATACCCGTCTCCAGGATCCCTTCATTTTAGAGCGAATCTCAGAGACCGTTTATGAAAAACGGAATGGCGAAGGGGCAGATGTTTACGGCTTCAATCTTGATGCTGTGTACGCCCCCAACGAGGATTGGATCCTCCAAATGGGAGGAACCATTCAGGAAGCCCTTTATGACTCCCCCATACAGTTCAGCGATGATCCAGCAGTTTCCCTGGACGAGGCCCGTAATTTCTTTAAATCTCCCAATATCTATGGAAATTTCATCCTTACTTATGCGCCTGTCAAGAACTGGCAGAATAATCTTTCCGGTGTTTACACAGGCAGCATGTATGTGCCGCACCATGCCGGTTACATTGACCAGGACAGGCTTGAAAAGACCCGGGAATTTATGGAATTGAATTTTAAAACAGCCTATATTTTTGCACTCGCCATGAATTTTCAGTTGGAGCTTAACCTGGGGGTGCAGAATATTTTCGATCATTACCAGCAGGACCTGGATATGGGCGTGAACCGTGATGCCAACTATGTCTACGGACCCTCAAGGCCGAGAACATTTTTCGTAGGATTAAAATTCGGAAATAAACTGCTGCAGTAACTTATTTAAAAGCCGCGCTCCTTCTGGATCTTTTCGTAAGCTTCCTGTACTTTCCTGAATTTCTCTTCAGCCCCTTTGATGTAGGCTTCATCCATATTCTGGATCTTATCCGGGTGATATTTTTTGGCCATGGTCCTGAAAGCTTTTTTCACCTCTGCATCTGTGGCCGATTTATCGATCTCCAGGATCTTATAGGCATCATCTGTAGTTTTAAAGAACATCGCCATGATGCTTTCAAAATCCTTGGCTCCAAGGCGCAGGTATCCCGCAATTTCTTTGATCTTGTTTGCTTCGGCCGAACTTACATGGCCATCGGCATTCGCAATGCTAAACAGGAAATGAACGATCTGCAGGCGTGCAGCGTATTGGGTTCTTTGGGCCAGGAATTGAGCGATACGCGCGGCGTTCATCTCTCGCTTGTTCACCACTTCATTAAAGGTCCTGAAAATGGCATTTGCACGTTCTTTTCCGTAGGACTGTACGAAATACATCCTCACATAATCCATTTCCTGCTGGCTTACTTTCCCATCAGACCGTATAACAATGGCAGAGAGTGATAAAAGATGCAATTCAAAGTCACCGGGAGTTACCCGTTCTTCTTCCCTGAACATGCCAAAACCTCCCCCTTTTCTGGAAGAGGAAGTGAGGTTATCGATAAGACTTCCGATTATAAAACCTAAAATAGCTCCCCTAAAACCATAAAACACGAACCCAAGAAGGGCAGCGATCCATTTGATCATGCGAATAAATTTTCGGTGCAAAGATAACATTTTAAAGCTCTTTACAGGAAGGGCCGTCTATAAAGGCATTCGAACCCAAACCTTTATCCCTGAGAAATTTACACAGCTTAACATTATTTGGTATCTTTGCACCTTTACAGATCTAATAAAAAAATCATACATATGTATCCACCAGAATTAGTAAAACCAATGCGGGAAGATTTGACAAGCATTGGATTTCAAGAATTACATACAGAAGCAGAAGTTGATGAAGCAATGTCAAAGAAAGGAACTACTCTTGTAGTGGTGAATTCGGTTTGTGGTTGCGCAGCAGCAAATGCCCGCCCGGGAGCCAGAATGTCGTTACAAAACAGCAAAAGACCCGAAAATCTTTATACGGTTTTCGCAGGTGTAGATAAAGAAGCTACAGATAAGGCCCGTGATTATATGGTACCTTTTCCTCCTTCTTCACCCTCTATGGCCCTGTTCAAAGATGGTGAACTAGTGCACATGCTTGAGAGACATCACATTGAGGGTCGCCCTGCTGAAATGATCGCGGAGAACCTTATGGAGGCTTACAACGAATTCTGCTAAGAGTTCCTGAATAAGACCAAAGGCTGTGGAAGTAAATTCCATGGCCTTTTTTTATGCGCTTTTGCTATTTGTTCCACCCGAATTATTTTGAGAAATTGCACCCAACTTGTGCAAACAGTTCCCGATGAAAAAACTTAAAAAGATCCTCGCCTATCCCTTATCCGTAATCTTCTATTTCTTTTTCTTTATTACCCTGCTAATATTTCATCCCATACAATGGTTAAGCTTGAAGATAGGTGGTTATGGAGCTCATAAAAAAAGTGTGGATATCTTCAACTTCTTTCTCCTTCGCTGCCTTAACCTTCTTGGCACAAAATATTCTTTTGATAACCCCTATACCCTTCCAGTTGATAAGCCCTGCATCTTTGTGGCCAACCACCAGGGAATGTATGATATTCCTCCTATTATCTGGCACATGCGCAAGCATCATCCCAAATTCGTGAGCAAAAAAGAGCTTGGAAAAGGCATTCCCAGTATTTCTTATAATTTGAGACACGGCGGAAATCTTCTCATCGATAGAAAGAATGGCAGGGAAGCCCTGGTAAAAATGTCAAAATTCGCCGATTACCTCAACCAGAATAATCGCTCTGCTGTGATCTTTCCTGAAGGGACCCGCAGCCGCACCGGTGCTCCCAAGAAATTTGCTGTGCAGGGGCTGCAGTTGTTGCTGAAGAAAATGCCCGAAGCGACTATTGTTCCTATTACCATCAATAACTCCTGGAAACTGTTTCGATACGGAAGCTTCCCCATGGGAATTGGCACACATATTAAATTCAAGATCCACGACCCCATTCCCGTAAGTTCTGACGCTCCCGAAAATCTTGTGGCCCTGGTGGAAAGAACGATCACCGCAGACATTCGATAAGCTATGGATCAAAAGAAGGTTTTAAGGAATACCCGTGAATTTGTAAAGCAAACCCTTAAAAATGCTGAAGGTGGGCATGACTGGTTCCACATTCAAAGGGTGGTGAAAAATAGCAGGGAAATAGCTGCAGGTGAAAATGCGGATCCTTTCATAGTTGAACTGGGCGCCCTTCTACACGACATCGCCGATTCAAAATTTCATGATGGTGATGAAAGTATAGGACCAAAAGTGGCCCGTGAATTTCTGAAAAAGCAGGAGGTTTTCGAAGAAATTATTGACCACATTGTAAAGATCATTGAAAATATCTCTTTTAAGGGCGGGAATGTAGACCAGAAATTCTCTTCGGCTGAATTGGATGTGATACAAGATGCCGACCGTTTGGATGCTCTTGGAGCGATAGGTATTGCCCGGACCTTCAATTATGGGGGGCACAAGGGTCGACCTTTGTACGACCCGGCAATAAAACCGAACCTCAACATGACGAAAGAGGAATACAAGACATCCACTGCCCCAACGGTCAACCATTTCTATGAAAAACTTTTTTTGCTGAAAGATCGTATGAATACTGAAACAGGTAAAAGAATTGCTGAAAGAAGGCATCGCTTCATGGAGCTTTTCCTGGAAGAATTCTATAACGAGTGGGGATTGGCCCCGGAAGATGAAGCTTAAAAAAGCCTCATTTGACCATCTTTGTATTGCTCATGCAATTCGCAGTTGAGCACCGGCCGTTCCCTACCTGAAAGATATTTTTTTCTACCTATCGCGAATTGTTGCGCCACCTGGTCGGCGATGTTGCCATCACCCTTCATTCGGGTTCCAAACCGGCTGTCATTGAGAGTACCGTTGTGACACTCGGCTATTTGATGCAGAACTTTTTCTGCTCTGTCGGGCATGCTTTTTCTGATCCATTCAGAGAAAATACCTCCTATGGCCCCGTTCAATCGCACCATCGTGTAACCCACTCCGCACGCGCCCCTGTCAGCAATTTCCTTGATAAGAGGAAGGATCTCGTGACTATTTATGGACGGAATAATGGGAGCCATCATAACGTTCACCGGAATCCCTTTTTCGGCTAACTTTTCAATGGTTTGCAGACGCTTTTTTATACTTGCCGTTCTGGGTTCCAGGAGCTGTCGGGTTTTTTCCTCCAAGGAAGTGATGGATAGGTTCACCCGAACAAGATTGTCCTTTGCCAATTCCTCCAGCACATCAATATCTCTTTGTATAAGCGCATTTTTGGTGATGATCCCAACAGGGTGTTTGTATTTCAGGAAGAGCTGCAGCAAGCTTCGGGTGATCTCCAGTTTTCTTTCGACTGGTTGGTAACAATCCGTATTACCGGAGAGCACAATAGGTGCCGCCTTCCAGCTTTTACTTCGGAATTTCTGTTCCAGCAAACTAGTGGCATTCCTTTTCACCAGGATCTTCTGCTCAAAATCCAGTCCGGCGCCATAGCCCCAGTATTCATGCGAATTCCGGGCATAGCAGTATACACAACCATGCTCACAACCCTGGTAAGGATTAAGTGAATACTCCAGCCCCACATCTGGACTGGTCACCTTATTGACTATAGTTTTTGGAAAAGTATCTATAAAGGTGGTTCGAGTATCTCTTGCTTCCTCACCCTCCGCAGCACAATAATTCAGGAAATCATCCCTCATTTCATAGCTGTGCTCCAAAAAACGGTTAGCAACCTGATTTTGAGCTCCTCTTCCCTTAATATAATTTTCCCGTTGCACAAGAGCAAAATTAGGAATATTTCCTAATTAAAGGATATTGTCCGAGTTAAATTAAAGAAAAAGCTCCGAATTTACTCCGGAGCTTTTTCTTTAATCTATTATCTCAAATATTTTATCAGCCTTATTTTCCGGGAAAATCGGCTTTTCTTTTATTCAGAAAAGCGTCTGTCCCTTCTTTGAAATCATCTGTTCCAAAAGATCTTCCAAATTCTTCAATTTCAATTTCATATCCATTGACCCCATCTTCGTAGTTGGCATTTACAGCTTTAATAGCAGCTGAAATTGCCACGAGCGAATTCTTCATGATCTTACCTGCAAGCTTTTCGGCCAGGGGCATCAATTCATCCATGGTGGTCACGTGATTCACCAGGTTGTACTCGAGAGCCTGACGGGCATCGATCATTCCGGCGGTCATGATCATTTCAAAAGCTCTGCCTTTTCCAACAAGTTGAGGCAATCTCTGGGTTCCCCCATAACCGGGAATAACCCCCAGAGAAACTTCGGGTAACCCCATTTTGGCATTATCACTGGCGATCCTGAAATGTGCAGCCATGGCCAGTTCCAACCCGCCGCCCAAAGCGAAGCCATTGATCACGGCGATAACAGGTTTTGAGAAGTTGGCGACATAATCAAAAAGCTGAGTCTGACCTTCAGCTGAAAGTCTTTCTCCTTCCTCCCGGGAAAAATCAGCGAATTCGCTGATATCAGCTCCGGCTACAAAGGCTTTTTCTCCGCTTCCGGTGAGAAGAACAACTTTAGTATCCTTATCTTCCTGGGCCTTGTTGAAGGCCAAATGAAGCTCATGTATGGTGGCTCTATTGAGCGCATTCAGCTTTGAAGGCCTGTTGATCGTGATTGTGGTTATTCCGTTCGTATTTTCAAATAAGATGTTGTCGAATTTCATAATTTATTAGTTTGGAAAACGTACTTTAAAGATAGTACCTTTATTTAATTTTGAGGTGAAAGTGATGCTACCGTCACAGCTCTCTACAATATTTTTGACCATTGCCAATCCCAATCCCATTCCGCTGGATTTGGTAGTGAATTTGGGCTCGAAGACCTTGGATTTGTTCTCTTCAGAAATTCCTGTTCCATTATCGGAAACAGTGAGACAGGCATAACCCTCCTCTTCGGTCACTGCGACCAGAATTGCAGGGTTCTCCACAGATTCGGTCGCCTGAATGGCATTTTTTACAAGGTTGGTCACTACCCTTATCAACTGGGTGCGGTCGAATTTTGCAAGGATCTCCTCTTTTTCCGCAGAGAATAAAATGTAATCCTCGTTGAAGATATCAAGGGCCAGCTTTACGATCTTCGGCACATTAAGCGTCTCATTTTGCTGTGCAGGCATCTTGGCGAAATTTGAAAAAGCTGAAGCAATAGAGCTCATGGTATCGATCTGGCTGATAAGAGTCTGACTAAACTCTTCCACTTTATTTTCAATATTCGGGTCTTCGGGATCAAACTTTCGCTGGAAATTTTGTACGCTCAACCGCATTGGGGTCAGCGGATTCTTGATCTCATGAGCCACCTGTTTGGCCATCTCCCGCCAGGCCTGTTCGCGTTCACTGGTCGCCAGTTTCACCGCACTCTCTTCCAGCTCATCGATCATGCTGTTATATGCGCTCACCAGGGTATAGATCTCCTCACTTACATTCCCAATATCGATCTTCTGGTTTCGCTTGTCCAGCCGGGTCTGGTTGATCTTATCAGATATGGTCTTAAGGCTGCGGGTAATATATTTTGAAAGGAAATATGCCAGCATCACGGCGATCAACAACATGAACAGGTACACCTCCACCAGCCTTATCAGGAAATTATGAAGATCTCGGGTTATAAAGTAGTCATCTTCCAGGTAGGGTAAATTGAGGATTGCCAGTGGCTTAAATTTATTGTCGGTTATATAGGTATAGGAGGATTGGAATTTTTTGTCATTTTTGGTGGTGTGTCTAAGAACGCGTTTTCTCGAGGAGGTTCTTAACTCTTCCATTATTTCCTGGTCCAGCTGCAGATCGGTAGTATCGGGAAAAAAAGATTGTTTTGACCGCAGGATGAGGTCGCCTTCCAGGCTGTAAATGTTCAAAGGCATATTGTGCACCTGGGAGATCTCATGGATCTTGCCCCTCTCTTTCATTATAAGAGTAATATTCTCCTCACTTACCTCATAAGTGGTGCTTTCAATAACGAACTTTATGTTTTCCCTTATCGCTTCTTCCTTTCTTTCCAGTCTCTCCTGGTGGTATTCCTTAGCCTCTTCTTTGTACTGATAAACGGTGATTCCGGCGATCAAAATCGAGGCCAGCAACACCAGTAAGATCATTGAAAGGAAAATACGTGTGCGTAAGGAGAATTTTAAAGGCTTCATGAATTTTTATTACGCTTTAAAGGTAACAATTATCAAACCATTTTAAAGGTTGGGATTTTTGGATCTAAGCCGCTTATACAGCTTGATTCCCAGCATAAGGATTCCTGCCAGTAAAAATATTCCAACTACACCATAGATCCAGTTAACAGCATCTCTCACGATCACCAGGAACACCACAGCAAAAAGAATAAGTGTTGAAACTTCGTTCCACATGCGCATCTGGTTGGAATTCCATTTGATCACATCGTTTTGCAGTTCTTTGAAGATGAGATGGCATTTCCAGTGGTAAAGGTAAAGTAGTACCACAAATCCAAGTTTAATGATCATCCAGTCCATTCTAAGCCATGCCGGGTTCAGGAATAGCAGCCAGAAGGCGAACAAACTGGCAAGAATGGCCGAGGGCCAGGTGATGATGAACCACAGTCTTTTGGTCATTAGTTTCAACTGCCGTGTCAAAATACCATTTTCGGGTTCGGGTTTCTGGGCAGCCTCTATATGGTAGATAAAAAGTCTTGGGATGTAAAAAAGGCCGGCAAACCAGGTGATCACAAAGATCAAGTGCAGAGCCTTGATATAATTATAGTATTCCAAATTCTGAAAGTTTAAATTTCAGGCATTTTCAACCTCATCTGCCTTCTGCATTTCCTGCCTCTTCACAAAGATAATCAATCCCGTTTCTTTCTTCGGAAAAACTTCGGAAGGATCAGATCTCCGGGAAATTACTTTCCTGCGGGTACAGGCTGGGTAGCCCATTCATCGATCCAGCGAGCCAGTACTTTCACCCATTCATCCCGGTCGTTCAAACAGGGAACCACGGTGAATTCTTTACCGCCCACTTCTTCAAATATCTCTTTGCCTTCCATAGCGATCTCCTCGAGGGTTTCCAGGCAATCTGAAACAAAGGCCGGGGTTACAATAGCCAGTTTTTTTGTGCCTTCAAGTCCCAATCTCTCAATAGTCCTGTCGGTATAAGGCTGCAACCATGGATCGAACCCTAATCTTGACTGGAAAGAGACCGAATATTTATCTTTTTCAAGCCCCAGCAATTCAGCTACCAATCGTGTGGTCTCATAGCATTGGTGCCGGTAGCAAAATTGATGTGCGGGAGAAGGCGTCTGGCAGCATTTATCATCCATCTTACAATGTGACTTTGTAATATCGCTTTTCCTGATGTGCCTCTTTGGAACCCCATGATATGAGAATAACAGGTGTTCGTAATCTACTCCTTCCAGACTTTCGGCAATGCTGTTCGCCAATACTCTGATGTAATCTGCATGATTGTAAAACGCAGGAACCGAGGTGAACTGCATCTGCGGAAAATGTTTCTTCCGAAGTTCTTCGGCTAAGACAAGGATAGTTTCAGTAGTTGCCATTGCAAACTGAGGGTAAAGCGGAAACAACAGCACCTCATCCACTCCCTTATCCTGCAATTCCTGTAGGCCGCTTTTGATGCTCGGTTTCCCGTAACGCATCGCCAGGGCAATGGGAACAGACGTAAGATCATCCACTTTTGACTGTAATCTTTCAGAAAGAACAATTAAAGGAGAACCCTCTTCCCACCAGATCTTTTCATAGGCCTCTGCCGATTTTTTAGGACGGGTATTCAGAATAATTCCACGAACCAGAAGAGTGCGAGCCCAATACGGCACATCGATCACCCGCTCATCCATCAGGAATTCGTCGAGGTATTTCTTTACATCTTTTGGATCTGTACTATCGGGAGATCCCAAATTCACCAGTAAAACGCCTTTGCTCATAACCTGCAATTTGTCTGCGAAAGTACGATTTAAAAATTTTCGATTAAAAGTTTGAACCTACTAAAGGTCGATAGTTCTATTGAGAACCGTTATTCTTTTATCCGGCATCGGTGGTAAGCGACATCAGGTACTTTTTAGGGGTCGTACCGAACTTTTTTTTGAACGCCGCTATAAAGTGGCTGGAAGTGCTGTAACCAACTTTTAGCCCCACTTCATTGACATTGTATTCTCCGCTGTCCAGAAGTTTTCGAGCGTATTCCATTTTATAATCAAAAAGGAAACTGAAGACCGAGTCGCCGTAGATCTGTTTAAAACCTTCTTTCAGCTTCTTCATACTTAACCCAATTTCCCGGGAAAGCTCCTGGAGCGAAGGAGGTTCAGCCATATTGGTGATCACTATATCTTTGGCTCTTCTTATTTTCAGAACATTCTCTTCATCTGAAAGAAAAGGACATTGTTCCACATCGGGTTCTTCAGACCTGTTGAAGTACAGGCTAAGCAACTCGTAAGATTTGGCTTTATAATAAAGATTCTTAATAGTAGGCACAATGTTGTAATTGGCCAGCTGGTTGAGGACGATCACCATTCCGGGAGAAAGGGGTGCGTCCTTATAATATTGCTTGTCGCGATTTTCGAGATTCAGAAAACTGATGTACCCTGCTTCTTCAGAAAAAAGAGCATGGAATTTCTTTATAGAGATCACTATTGAAATAACCCAACTGTTGGGCTGTAGTTCAAGATCTATTGGCAGATCTCTTTTCGGGTTATAAAGAAGCAAAGAATTCTCCTCCATCAGGGGAATCTTATAACTGCCGTTATTGAAGAAAAAACGACCTTCCCCTTTTCCTGAAAAATGGAACTGTATGAACTTACTGTTGATGTTGCGAGTAACCTTTACCGGCTGCTTTTGCTCATTAGTGAACTTTAAAAGATAGAACCCTTCCTCCAGCTTCGTCTTCTCAAAAAGTCCTCCAGCGATATTTTTTTCCATCTCTTCCATAATGATCTTGATCATAAAATAAGGGACAAAATTGCCCAATTTCTTGGGACACCCTCTTTTCATAGGCTAAATTACGGAAAAATATGATTTATATCAGTTTTCTACTTAAAATCACGTGCAGCGATAAAAAATGTACTTTGAGCGTTGTTTTTTAGTTTAGCCTTATATTAATTTTGCTTGTTCAATTCCTAATCAGGTACATGGAAGATTACAATATTTCAAGAGGAAAGCATTTTTATACCATTGGCCTTAGTTACAAGAAGGCCGATGCAGAGATAAGAGGACATTTTAGTCTTAGTGAGGAAGGCAAAAAGAATTTGCTTGAGCAGGCTAAAGAAGAAGGCATCGATGGCTTGATTGTCACCTCAACCTGTAACCGAACCGAGATCTACGGTTTTGCGCAGCATCCTTTTCAATTGATCAAACTGCTTTGTGAACATACCCACGGTACAGTGGAGGAGTTTGAAAAAGTGGCCTACGTTTATAAGAACAAGGAAGCCATCTCGCATATGTTTAGAGTAGGAACCGGGCTTGACAGCCAGATCCTGGGGGATTTTGAGATCATCAGTCAGTTAAAGATAGCCTTTGTTCAATCCCGGGAAGCCGGAGTCGCAAATCCATTTTTTGAAAGACTGATCAATGCCGTGATCCAGGCCAGCAAAAGGATCAAGAACGAAACTTCAATTTCTTCGGGGGCTACTTCAGTGAGTTTTGCTTCGGTACAATATATTCTGAACAACTTCGAAAATCCGGCAGAGCAGAACATCCTTCTCTTCGGAACCGGAAAGATCGGAAGAAATACCTGTGAGAACCTGGTAAAACATACGAGGAACCACAAGATCACCCTTATAAACAGAACCAAAGACAGGGCAGAGAAGATCGCCGGAAAATTTGATCTTTCGGTTAAAGATTACGCAGACCTGCAGGCTGAGATAAGACAGGCCGACATTCTTATAGTCGCCACCGGGGCCCAAAACCCTACCATTACCAAAGATCTTATCTATAACAAAAAAGAATTGCTAATCCTGGATCTTTCCATTCCCAAAAATGTGGCCGATGATGTGCAGGAGCTCGAAGGAGTGAAACTTATTCACCTGGATCACCTTTCTCAAATGACCGATGAGACCCTGGAGCGCAGAAAGGAATCCATTCCGCAGGCAAAAGCCATAATTGCTGAAATTGAAGGTGAGTTCATCCAGTGGCTGGAAACCCGCAAGTTTGCACCCACTATCAAGGCATTAAAAAAGAAGTTCAAAGCGATGAAAGACGCAGAGATCGATTTCCAGAGAAGAAAGATCTCAGATTTTAATGACCAGCAGGCAGAGATCATCAGCGACAGGATCATTCAGAAAATAATGAACCATTTTGCCAATCATCTTAAGGGGGATTCCAATACGACCGATGAAAGCCTGGAGCTCATCCAGAAGATGTTTCAACTGGAAGAACCTGTGAGAAAATGAAAAAGACCATAAGAATAGGCACCCGCGATAGTGAACTAGCCATGTGGCAGGCCAACACAGTGAAAAACGCGCTGGAAAAACTTGGCTATGATACAGAACTGGTACCGGTAAAATCCCAGGGCGACCTGGTGCTGGACAAGCCATTATATGAATTCGGTATCACGGGGATCTTCACCAAAACCCTCGATGTGGCTATGTTAACAGACACTATTGACATTGCCGTGCATTCCATGAAAGACGTACCTACAGCCCTTCCAAAAGGTATCGTGGAAGCAGCGGTTCTGAAAAGGGCACATACGCAGGATATTTTGGTGCATAAAGGCACCGACTTCCTGAATGAAGAAGGCATTATTGCCACCGGAAGTCTCAGAAGGAAAGCCCAGTGGCTGCATAAATATCCCAACCACGAAGTAGTCGACCTTCGCGGAAATGTGAACACCCGTCTCCAGAAGCTGGAAGACAACAATTGGAACGGCGCTATTTTCGCTGCTGCCGGCCTGGAACGTATTAATTTGACACCAGAGAAATACGTGGACCTAAAATGGATGATTCCGGCACCCGCGCAGGGCGCCATGCTGGTTGTCGCCAAGGAAGAAGATAACTTCTGCAGGAAAGCCCTTTCTGCTCTTAATGATGAAGAGTCTTCGATCTGCGTTCACATCGAACGGGAATTCCTTCGCACCCTCGAAGGGGGTTGTACCGCTCCAATCGGCGCTCTTGCTATCATCGAGGATCACAATATACATTTCAAAGGTGGTCTTTTCAGTCTGGATGGAAGCCAGAAGTTTGAAGTGGAAAAAACCATTCCGGTCTCAGAAAGGAAGGAATTCGGAAAAAGATGTGCCCAGGAGATCCTGTCCCAGGGCGGTACAGAATTGATGAAGGAGATCAAAGCCACCATCAACAAAAAATGATACACCTGCT
>CAZNFK010000038.1:0-21113 GCA_964572365.1 uncultured Flavobacteriaceae bacterium
AGTCCGCCGAAAAAGTGGGCTATTTTCAGCACATCTTCCTGGTAGACCATCACTCCGTAGGTATCGGGCATGATATTGTATAATACGGGATTAGCTTGTTTACGCGCTTCGGGATCCCGGTGCCGCTGAATATAGGCTTCTTTCATCCCTCCATTGGAAACCCCCGGTCTAATGACCGAACTGGCAGCCACCAGCCCCAGATAGTCATTGGTTTGAAGCTTGGTAAGCAACCCCCGCATGGCCGGGGACTCAATATAAAAAACTCCCATACAATCCCCTTTTTGAAGCAGGGCGTTAATGGCAGGGTCTTTTTTAAAGACCCCTACATTTTCTATGTCCTCAAGATGAGCCCGGGGTTGATTTTGCCTGATGATTTCAAGAGCATCTTTAATCTTGGGAAGTCCCCGCTGGGCCAGGATGTCAAACTTGAAGATCCCTGCTTCTTCAGCCACATTCATGTCGATCTGGATGGTTGGGAAATTCTTGGGCGGCAAAAAAGTAGCCGCATAAGTGTAGACCGACCGGTGGGTGATCATGATCCCGCCCGAATGTACACTCAGGTAATTGGGAAATCCTTCAATGAGCTCTCCGTACCTCAGCACCAGTTTCTCGATCTCATCCAGGTCTTGATAATTGTACAAGCCAGCCGAAATTTTATCTATATCTGCTTTGGGCAGCCCAAACACCTTGCCCAGCTCCCTTACGACTGCCCTGCGTTTAAAGGTGACATAGGTAGCCAGTAATGCGGTATTTTCGTACTTACTGAAGATGTAAGCGGTTACATCATCCCGGTCTTTCCAGGAGAAATCTATATCAAAATCGGGAGGGGATTTGCGCTGGGTATTGATAAAACGTTCAAAAAAGAGATCCAGTTCCAGTGGGTCCACGTTGGTAATTCCAAGAATATAGGCCACTATGGAATTCGCACCGCTTCCCCGACCAATAAAAGGATAATTCTTTGACCGGGCATACTGCACAATATCGTAATTGATCAAAAAATAGGACACAAACCCCAGGTCACCAATTGCCTTCAGCTCTTTTTCCACTCTTTGATAAACTTCTGCGGAAGCATCAGGATATCGGTGCAGGATCTTTTCTTCGCATAAAATTCTCAGCTTCCTTTCATCTTCTTCCCTGCTCTGCCCGTACACCTGCAGGTTTTGGTTGATCCTGTCTTTTCCAAAAGCGTAACTTACCTCGCACTTTTCAATGATCTCTACGGTGTTTTGAAGGATGTGGGGGAAATCTTCAAACTCCCTGTGCAGGTCTTCCAAACCATGCATTTGATCCTGTAAAGATCCCTGCTCGCTCTTCGGAAGTTTGCTTAGCAAGAGGTTATTATCTATGGCCCTTAACAGGCGATGCGCATTATAATCTTTTTTACTGCGGAAGCTTACGCTCTGCAGCAGCACTAGCTTATCCCTTAACTGCAGGTATTCTGAAAATCTCAATTTTCTAAGGCTTTCCACAGAAATCCCTATGAACTCATTTTCTTCAAAATGCCATTTCCTTCGGGCACTCACCTGCTCAAAAGGATAAATAATATAACAGTCGGGCAGGCAGGGCGCGTCCTCTTCAAAATCCTTCTTCCGGTGAATGTGGGAGGACAAATGTTTGTTCAGCTGAATGAATCCTGCATTGTTTCGGGCAATTCCCACATACTGCTGAGAAACCCCATTCCTAAAGTCGATCCCTATGAGCGGTTTGATGTCATATTCCGAAGAGATCCTTATGAATTCAAGACATACCGAAGTATTATTGATATCGGTCAATGCCAGGGCCTGTACGCGGTTCTTTTGGGCCAACCTGCACAATTCCTCTACAGAGAAAGTTCCGTAACGCAGAGAAAACCAGGTATGGCAGTTCAAATACATAGGGTAGAACTTTAAAATTACTGTTGGCGGTGGGCATAAAGCATGGGAGGTTCCCCGTTAAAAGGATTGTGCATCCTGCCCACACTGGTACCGCCCAGGGTAGCTGCCCTTATCACGCTGTGCTCCCCAAAACGATTGCGTATCTTATCAAGGGAATGGTATAAATTCAGCATAGATTCAGAATCATCAAACAAATTGATCTGGTAATGACCCCCTGCCAGGCCGCTGAACTTTATCCCGATCAACCTGATGAGCAACCGCCGGTTGTAGAGAAGCTTAAAAAGTTCTTCGATCTTAGGGATCAAAATATGATCGGCGCTGGTATAGGCGATCCTGGCTTGTTTAGTATAGGTTTGAAAATCTGAATACCTGATCTTCACACTTACACAGGAAGTAAGTTTATCGCCCCGCCTTAACTGGTACGCGAGATTCTCGGTCATGGCCACCAGGGTAGCCTGCAGCTGCACCATATTGGTGGTGTCTTTATGAAAAGTACGCTCGGCAGAGAGGCTTTTTCGCTCATGAAAAGGAATAATGGGGGAATCATCTATACCGTTGGCCCTCTTCCAGATGGTCCTGCCGTTCTTGCCCAGCACACTCTCCAGCATCTCTACCGGCATGTCCTGGATGGTCTTGATATCTCTCACTCCCAGGTCCAGCAGGGTGTGAAAGGTCTTACTGCCTATAAGGGGGATCTTTCGCACCGATAAAGGTGCCAAAAAGCTCTTTTCGGTTCCCTCTTCAATAAACTTTTGGTTATTGGGTTTTGCTTCTCCCGTAGCGATCTTGGAAACCACCTTGTTCTGTGACAGCCCAAAAGAAATGGGCAGGCCGCTTTCCCTGATGATGAGCTGCCGCAGCTCGGTGGCGAATTTATACGTTCCGAAGAATTTATCCATTCCGCTCAGGTCTGCATAAAATTCATCAATACTGGCCTTTTCAAAAGAAGGCACGCGGCTCTTTATGATCTCTGAAACCTGATGGGAATATCTAGTATAGGTAGAGGAATCCCCCTTGATCACTGTCGCCTGCGGACAAAGCTGCCGGGCGATCTTCATGGCCATTCCCGAGTACACCCCAAACTTACGGGTCTCATAACTACATGCTGCCACCACTCCCCTGTCTCCCAGTCCGCCCACGATAAGCGGTCTGTGCTGCAGTTCAGAATTCAGCAAACGTTCCACAGACACAAAGAAAGTGTCCAGGTCAAGGTGTATTATGGCTCTTTTTTTATTCATTTTTGGAATAAATCCTATTTTATGGATTATTTCCAAAATTAAAAAAAATTGAGGAGTTAGAAGACCAAAAGGAGGTTAAAAATTATTTCAAAAATAAAAACCTCCTAAGGCTTAGCTAAATTCTGAAAAGCTTGGTATTTAAGAATATTTAGTTACTTTTAACGAAAACTTAACTTTTATAATCCTTCCCCTACAATTTGAAAATCTAATACTTAAAACCTCCATTTTCCATGAAGATCTTTAAAATTGTTGCTTTAGTAACCCTGCCACTTTTAATGAATAGCTGTGCCTCGGGATATAGAACTATCACTCCCGAAAATCTTACCTATAATTCGCAGCATTTAGAAGAGAATATTTCTCTCGAATACAAATACGATCTGCTTCGTAAGAAATACGCCAAAAAAGAAAAAAAGAAAGATGTGAGATTGGTGGCCGTAAAGATTACCAACAATTCAGAAAAAGACCTCATTTTTGGACAGGACATATGGCTTACTTATAAAAATAACAGCCAGGTTCTTGTAATGCCTATAGATAAAACCTTCCAAAGCTTAAAGCAACATCCAGTGACCTATTTACCATACTTGTTGCTTACACCTCTAAATATTTATACTACCACAGTTAATTCTTACGGGGTACAGGAAACAAGCAGCTCATTCCCCGCCGGATTAATAATCGGTCCGGGACTGGCCGGTGGAAATCTCATTGCTGCAGCTTCTGCAAATAAAAAATTTAAGAACGAGCTAAGGGAAAACAATCTGCAGGGGGCCCGAATTCCAAAAGGAGAAACAGTATACGGCTTAATTGGAATTAGGGCTGATAATTATGATGCTCTTGATTTTGATCTTAGAGATCAGCAGGAAGAATCTGCCGAAAAGGTAATCACTCCGTAAATTCTAAAATAATATTGCCATCAAACAGGCCGTCCCAAAAAGACGGTCTTTTTTAGCACCTTTCTTTTCGGAAAAGATTTGCTATGTGTTTAAGGACCAAACTGAATTCCAGGATAAGAGATATAGAAAAGATCTTTGATTCAGTCTTTATCGAACCGGAAGCCTATACCCCACAACAGGAGATCAACGCTTTTGATTTTGCCAGGACACCGGTGATCACCGATGAAAACCGTGGCGAGATCCAATTGTTTCACTGTGGTTTGGTCCCCTTCTGGGCAAAAGATGATAAGATCAAAAAATGACCTTAAACGCTAAGATCGAAACGGTTGCTGACCTTTTGGGATCACCTGTTAAACAGGGATCCTGATCTCTACCTTGAAGCCTTTTTCTTTTTCCGATTCAATGTTGATCTTACCATTGATGGAAGCAATCCGGTTCCTGATGTTCATCAAGCCGTTTCCTGCTTTGAGGCAGGAAGCTTCGCAACCTACCCCATTATCCTTGTAATGGATTTCAAGCCACTTCCCCTGCTCTGAAAAACTCAGAGCAACAAACCTGGCCATGCTGTGTTTTTTCATATTCACCATGAGCTCTTGCAGCACCCTGTAGATCACTACTTTTTTTTCCTCCTCCAATCGCTGCCAGTTAACGGTCTTTTCCCCTTTTAAAATGATCTTCGCGTTACCTGCAATGCTGCTCAATACAGCAACCAGGGAAGGAAGGTAATTGCTCCCAGTATCTATCTCACTGTTCTCACGGGAAATATCACGGGTGCGGTAATAGATCCCGGCAAGTTTATCTTTGACCTCCGGGGTGGCTTCATACTCCAGGCTGCTCATTAAGTTATAGACATCATTTGCCAGTTCATCATGAATACGCTTTGAGATCCGTTTTTCTGTCAGGTAGATTCCCCTTAATCTTTCCCTTTTATTTCTCTGCCTTAAGTAATAAAAAAGTAGCACTGCGGCAAGAAATACAAAAATGGCCATAAAGGAAATGATCAAATTTCGGTTTTGCAGGCGTTCGGCTTCCAGGGCCTGTCTGTAATTAACATCCTCCAGGGAATTGATCTCCTGCTGTTTCCTTTTTTCGTCATACCTGATCTTTGCAAAATAATTTTTTGCCTTCAAATTGGCTTCATCTATGCTGTCATGGAGAAAGATATAGCGGTCTACATATTCTTTTTCTTCATCGCCATCTACCAGTGAGATCAATTTCTTCAAGGCTGATATTTCTGCCGACGCTGAAGAATACTCCCTTGCTGATTCTAAGCTGGCCCTGGCATAACGTAGAGCCTCCTTTTTATCTTTAGACTCATAATAATCAGATAAGTGGGAATAACTGGTGTACAATCCGGATTTATCATTGATGAGGTTCCTGATTTTCAATGCCTGGAAGAAAAGGGAATCTACCCGCGCCGTAGAATCTTTAAGCCAGAGCGTATAAGCCAGATTGTCTAAAGCGTGACTTTTGGAACTGCTGTCGGGAGCGTTTGAAGAAGCGATCTCCTCAAGAATTTTAATCGCCTCATCATATTTCTGTTCATTTTTGTAAGCTATGGCTATATTGTGAAGAAATGTTAGGCTGTCTTTTTCCCTTGCTGAAAATCTTAGGGCGTTTTTGTACTCCTTTATGGCATCATCGTTAAACCCCTGGTCCATGTAGGTCAGCCCAATAAGGTTGTGGGCTGCACTTACAAAAATAGAATCCGGTAATGTTTTGGGATTAAGGTATTCCAATGCTTCTGCGGCCGATTCCTGTGACCCGGGGTAATCTCCCATTTCCATTTGTGCGGTAGCCATGTCAAAACTCCGTCTGGCTGCCATAGAAGTATCCCCGGCTCGTAAATTTAAATTCCTCGCGATAAAGGCATTTTTAAAGGCCAGCTCCGGATTATTGCGTACCCTGTTTAGAATTGACTTGCGGTAATATCCCTTGGCCAGGAAAAAAGTATCTTTTTGATTTTCCGCCGCTTCGATCAGGCTGTCGATCAATTCTTCGCTTTTGTCATATTGGCCAAGTCTGAAAAGTACATAGACCTTTCCTTCCAAAAGGGCAACCATGTTGCTGTCCCTGGAGCTCTTTACCGCTTCCAGGCCAGCATTGTAATATTTTAGTTTGTCATCAAGGTCGGAGGTATTGAGTCCCTGTTCGTAAAAATAAGCGGGACTGCCCGGTTCAGGTTCCGGGGATTTTGACTTGTCTGCTGTCTCTTCCTTTTTACAGGCGGAAAACAAAAGAGGAAGGCTTATACTTAAAAAAAATATACTTTTTAAGATTTTCATTACACAAATTTAACAAAAAAACCGTTTTTCTGACCTTTTCTTTCTGAAATGTATTAGAAGAAGAGAATCCAAATAACAAACCAATTTATAAAAAATATTATCGGCTTTTTAACCGATATTTTTATTTATCGCCAATTTAACCGATATTTGCTTATATCGTTTTTAAACCCGATATTAGATTTATGAAAGCTGTTATTACAGGTGATATTATAAATTCCCGGAAACGGGCGACTTCGGAATGGTTGCCCCTGCTGAAAAAGATCTTTTCAAAGTATGGTAAAAGTCCGGAGCAATGGGAAATTTATCGAGGGGATAGCTTTCAGCTTCTCATTTCTCCCGAAAAAGCTCTGCTCGCGGCAATTCACCTTAAAGCGGGAATCAAGATCATAAAAGATCTGGACGTGCGTATCGCAATAGGAATTGGAGAGCAGGATCACAAAGCGAAAAAAATCAGCGAGTCAAACGGAACGGCCTTCGTAAGATCGGGGGAAGGATTTGACTCTCTAAAAAAGCAAAATATGGGTATCTTTACCGGTGACCCCGAAGAGGAAGAACTTTTCAATTTACTGTTAAACCTGGCCCTGCTTACCATGAACCACTGGAGTACCACCGTAGCCACCACCATAAAAGCTGCACTTGAAAACCCCGAAAAAAGTCAGACAGAACTCGCACAACTTTTAGGTAAATCACAAAGCAGCCTCAGTGAAGCGCTCAAAAGAGGGGCTTTTGAGGAAATTTCAAAACTGGAAGAATTTTACCGGAAAAAAATAGCCCATATATGATAGGTTTTGCCCTGAAACTTTTACTGGCCCATATCCTGGGAGATTTTGTCCTGCAGCCGGACCGATGGATCACTGATAAAAGAAAAAGAAAACACCAGGCCGCCGCACTTTATCTGCACATGGGCGTGCACGCCCTCGCACTGCTCATCTTGCTACAGTTCGATCTCGGTTACTGGATTGGTGTGGCAATGATACTCATTTCTCATTTTCTAATAGACCTGGTAAAGCTCAACCTCGAAAATAAAATACCCGCCGGTCGACTCTTTGTATTTGATCAGCTTGCTCACTTACTGGTTATCCTTGGCGTCATATATTTTTACCATCCATTTTATGTTGATGCTGCTATCCTCTTTTCAGCTTCTTCCCTCCTCTTGCTGCTTGCCGTTTTCAGCGTCACATCGGTCTCCGCGATTTTGATGCGGCTGGTCATGAGTCGCTGGCAATTACCCGAAGACAAGGAACAGGATTCCCTTCCAAAGGCGGGAAAATACATTGGAATGCTTGAACGGCTCCTGGTATTCACATTTATCGTGCTCCAGCAATGGGCAGCGATCGGTTGGCTTATTGCGGCCAAATCCATTCTCAGGTTCAGCGATCTTTCCCGTGCCAAAGACCGCAAACTTACCGAATATGTACTCATTGGAACCTTATGCAGCTTTGGGTTGGCCATTGGGATCGGGATTGTTTACCTCTATCTTTCCGATCTTCAGCAGTGATATTAGCGTTCCTTTTACTACCTTAGGAAAAAGGACAGCAAATGGCAGACAGTGAATTTGGATATGCGATCGTTACAGGCGTGGTACTGTTGGTAGTCATCATTTATACGGTCATCCTTCTACGTAAACAGGTGCGAAAAGCAAAAGAAAAAGAAGAGACAAAGAGTAAAGACCGGTCTGTCTAAACACTTCTGCTTTCTGAAAGTAACATTATTTTTTTCCTCCTGAAAAAGCTCTTTTCACCTACTTTTTGCCACTCTTACTTCAAAAGGAATCTACTACCAAAATAACATTTGTTTAACTAGGTATTTCAGCATCAGTCAGTAACTTAAAAGGATCTAATCAATACCAACTTTAAAATGAAAAAGTTCACACAAAAAATTTCGCTTGTGTTGGTACTCCTGCTATACGTGGGAATTGCCGGCTGTGGTTCAGGAAAATCTGGAGATGATCTTATGGCTGATGTTAGGAAGGAAAGACAGATGATTCAGCAAAAATATCCAAATGCGGCCGAAATGTTCAATGAAGCCCGGGGATATGCAATCTTTCCCAATGTGGGAAAAGGTGCTTATGTTATTGGGGGAGCATCGGGTAACGGTGCCGTTTATGAAAATGGCCGGCATATTGGATACGCCGACCTAAAACAGGTAGATGTAGGCTTCCAACTGGGTGGTAAAGCCTTTGTAGAAGTCTTGTTCTTCGAATCCGCCGCTGCTCTTGACCGGTTCAAGCAGGGGAATTTCGAACTCTCGGCAAACGCCTCAGCAGTGTTGCTGGATGAAGGTATCTCTGGCGACATTGAATTCCAGGACGGCATTGCGATAGTGACCATACCCAAAGCCGGAGCAATGGCAGGAATTTCTGTAGGAGGACAAAAATTTGATTTCAGGCCTTTATAATTTCCTGTGTCATTTGACAATTTGAAAAAACGGCTAAGAAAGCCGTTTTTTTATTCCCTTTTAGAAGAAGAGCCTAATAAATTGAATCTCAAAATGTTACCCCATATAAAAAGAATAAGCTTTACCAAAACTTCTCATAAACCTATTACTGTCTTATATTTATAGTGATATTAAAGAAGTATTATGAGCGTATTGGAAATTACCGTAATTGTTTTCAGCGTCCTGGCTCTGGTGCCTACCATTGCCTCTCTTACCCGGTTTGACCAATGGTGGATACGCGGATTTGATTTTCCACGCTTACAGGTTTCTGTTCTCACTTTGTTCTTTCTGACACTGGTCTTAATCGTCTTTCCCATGGGTAGTACGTTACAGGTAGGGTTAGCTTCTGCACTTTCTCTGAGTTTTTTATACCAGGCGGTCAAGATCTTCCCCTATACCATACTTGCCCGCAAACAGGTTTTCAGACTTGAAGGAAGAAAGGCTGATACCCGTATTTCCATTCTTGTAAGCAATGTATTAACTCCTAATAAACACTACCAAAAGTTACGGGACCTTGTCAATTACTGGGATCCTGATATTCTCCTTACCCTGGAAACTGATAAAACCTGGGAGGAAGAACTTTCAGAAATTGAAGAAAGATATCCCCATACCGTAAAGATCCCTCAGGACAACCTCTACGGAATGCACCTCTACTCCAAACTCGAATTGCAGGAGATCGAAGTGAAATTTCTGATTTCTGAAGAAATTCCCTCCATTCATGGCTATGTGCTTCTAAGGAACGGGGAAAGAGTAAATATACATTGTCTTCATCCCAAACCTCCCAGCCCTACCGAAGATGATACTTCCACAAAAAGGGATGCCGAATTATTGCTTGTAGGTAAGGAGGTGAAAAAGCAGAATTCTACCCTGGTCTTTGGAGATCTAAACGATGTCGCCTGGTCGCGCACCACCCGGCTCTTTCAGCAAATAAGCGGACTGGCTGACCCACGTATAGGCCGCGGATTCTACAATACCTATCATGCGGGTATCCCGGTATTCAGATGGCCCCTGGATCATGTATTTCACAGCAAGGATTTTGCCCTTCTGAAGTTAAAAAGATTACCAAATATCGGGTCTGACCATTTTCCCATTTACATCGAATTGAACCACGTTTCGATCGCAAAAAAACTAAACGATGAGCCCGAAGAAGCTCCAAAAGAAGAAGAGGAATGGGCAGAAGAGAAAATTGAAAAAGGCCGATAAGGCCTGGGAGAATAAGCCTCAACTAAATCATGCATACCCTTGTACTTCTTTAGGAGTATGGTTTTCAGGAGATATTTTCAGCACTTAAAACGATTGTATTATTCCTCATTTGGCACTAGTTAAGGATAACTTAAGAACAAATTGTATCCCATCAAATTTTAGTAACTTAAGGTATTAACTAAACCATATGATTATGAATACTTTAAGATCAAAATTTCCGTTTTTAATTCTTCTATTGATGTCTCTTCTCTTTACAGCTTGTGATGACGAAGAAAGAATAGACCTTGCCGAGGATCCCGAAGAACGCCGGGAAGTTTATCAACAGATCCTGAATGACGATGAATTGTTACAGGAATTCCTGAACGAAATGCGTGAGAACGAAAATTCCATGGAAATGATGTCCGCAAACCGTCCCATGATGCGGAACATGTATGGCAGGAACCAGATGAAAAGAATGATGATGAACCATCCCCAGGTGATAGATACCATGATGCAGGGCATGATGACGGTTATTGAGCAGGATACTACCATGTTTCGCAGGAATCCAGAATTGCATCAACGAATGATGCAACACATGATGATCATGATGGAACGTGATACCGCCATGTACCGCCAAATGCAGCAGAGAATGAAAGAAAGACCCATGATGCAAAATCAAAGACAATAGTCAGGATTCAGCACAATTTTCAAGGCCGGAAGCCCTTCCGGCTTCTTTTTTATTTTCAAGTAGCGGATGAAATCCGGAGATCTCAATGTGCTAATTTTAACTTAAGTTTAGGGTTTAAGGTTGTAACTTGAGCAGCTTTATGAGACCCCATGTCGTAGAAAAATTGCGTATTGTGTTTTGAGTCCCAAATTTAAACGAATGCCATGCCCCACCATACACCTATTACTGAAGAAGAGTTACAGACTGCGCAACAAATTTTATTACTGGTCGACCTTGAGGATTCACAGGTAAATTTCATCAATGATATTGGAGAGGAATATTGCGGCGTGGATCATCATTTTCTTAAAAAGAATAACTTCTGCTTTTATAAAGAATTTATTCATCCCGATGATTATGAGCCTTATATGGCGCACCTGTCAAGAATGGGAAACAATGGAGGAGCTAATTTCACCCTTCGTCTCAAAAGCAAAAACGGAAAGTGGAGCAACTTCGTTTTCACCGACCGCCACTATAGTCCTAACCAAAAAACAGGAAACAAACAGCTGTTAAGCCTAGCAAGAAAAATAGAAGAAAACGAAGATCGGGAGAACGAAAACTATAAAAATAAATATAAAGCCCTCGCAACCGAATATAACTATCTCTTTGAGTCCCTGGATGAGGCCTTTGCAATAAGCGAGATCATTTTCGACGAACACGGAAAAGCCTTTGACTGCCTCTTCATTAAAACCAATCCCGCTTTCGAAAAACATGTTAATCTCCGAAATTTTAGGGGAAAAACCATCAGAGAAATATTTCCGAATCCAAAAGAAGACTGGCTGGATATTTTTGGAAAAGTTGCCGTAAGCGGTGAGCCTGTAAGGTTTCAGGATTATTCAAAAAATATTGATAACTCGTGGTTCGACCTTTATGCGTTCAAATTAGGAGAGAAAAAAAGCAGAAGAATTGCCATACTTTTCAGGAATATTACCTCCAGTAAACAGGAAGAAGAAAAACTTAGAAGCCAGTTAGATCTCCATCACAAAACCCTTAAAGAATCTAAGGAGCTGTTGCAAAATGTATTTGACACCACCAATTTAGCCATAGCCGTTCTTAAGACTTTATATGATGACCAGGGGAACGTCAAAGATTTTGTCTTTCTACGAACCAACAAAGTTCTGCAGGAAATGTATCTGCAGGAGGAGATCATTGGGCGCACCTACCTTGAAACTTCTAAGTATGGAGTGGAAATGGGGATGTATGATGCATTTATTAAAGTGATGACAACGGGTAAACCTCTGGACAAAGAACTTTTCTTTGACAAAGACGGTTATAACCACTGGTTTAGATTAACGGCAAGAGCTCAAAATGACCTCTTAATAGCTACCATAGAAGATATTAGTCAACGAAAAGCAGAAGCAAAGGAACTGGAGGAGACCATGAGGTTCAAGCAGGAACTGGTGAGAGCAACTCCCGAGGTGATCATGATCGTGAACCTTAATTCTTTCACCATCAGGTATATGAACAAAGATCTCGCTCCGCAAGCTGGCCTGAGCAGAGGAAAGGTGGAAGGAAAAGATCTTAAGGAGGTCTTCCCCTTTATACATCCCAGGGACCGGGAAAAAATGATGCAGTTTCACCGCAACCTTTTAAAAGCAGATACAGAAGATATCATTGAAGAAGAAATTCGCTTAAAGCTGGAAGGTTCCACCTGGGAGTGGTTTAATTTACGCGGAAAAGTATTTAAACGGAAGAATGCTTCCTGGGTAGATGAATATGTGCTACTGGTAAGAAATATTCACGAGCAAAAGAATACCCAGAAGGCTTTGCTGAAAGCTGAAAAACTTTCCATACAGGGAGAAATTGCAAGAACTTTCGCGCATGAGCTTAGAAATCCCTTAGCCAGCATTGGGATGGTAGGCGAAGTCCTAAATCGTAAACTGAAAGATAGCGTAAAGGAGAGTTACAGCAATTACTTTAAGATTTTAAAAAGAAGCACCAAAACCTTAAATGATCTGGTGACCAACCTCTTAAACGCTTCAAATTACAGCCCTGCCGTGCTGAAAGAAGATGATCTGGGGGAGATCATGGATAACACTTTGCTTAAAGCAGCTGACAGGATCTACCTTGCGGGTATTAAAGTCAACAAAAGATACAAAGGGAAATTCCCGGTACTTGCCGATAAAGAAAAATTGGAAATAGCTCTTCTGAATTTAATTGTAAACGCCAGCGAAGCAACCGTGCCCGGAGAAGGAGTCATCGAGGTGGAAATAAAGAGTCAAAAGACCGATTTTGTCCTTCGTATTACAGATAACGGACAGGGAATGACCCAGGACCAGATAGACCATATTTTTGAAGCCTTTTACTCAAATAAAGAAACCGGAATGGGAATAGGAATGAGTTCTGTAAAGAACATTCTTGAAGAACACGATGCCCCCATTAAGGTGAGCAGCCGCTTAAATGAAGGGACCACTTTCAGGATCTTTTTCCCAAATATTCATCATGATTAGCAAGACAAAGATTTCTCCAAACGTTAAGGAACTGTGAATTTCCTCCCCAGGCCCTTCTACGGAACTGGGGAATTTCTTCCCATACTCTCCTATGCCAAAGATGATCGCTATCTGCCTTGAGAAGAACCATTAGGTGGTGATCCACCAAACGAAGAATAGCATCCCCACAAAAACGAGGAGAGCGAAAACCAGGTGGCTTCTTAGATAGAGCCAGTTCCAGTTGATATTGAAATTATTGGGCAGGTGCTTTGGAAAGTTTGTTTCCTTCTCATTATTGATCGGTTCCATAACTTAAGAATTAAATCCTTTACAGGAAGTTTCAGGAGAACCTCTTCCAATATCGAACCAATCCATAATGTTATGTTAATTATTACCCTTTATGAATTTCCTGTGCAGCACGTACTCCAGATCGCAAAGCGCCTTCCATGGTGCTTCTCAGGACACTGGTATGCTCCCCCGCAAAATGAATCTTGCCGTGCGGCATCTGCAGGTCTTTTAAGTAAGCATTGACATCTCCGGGAGATGGCCAGCTGGGGCCTCCAAGGGCATACGGATCGGTTCCCCAGGCTTTCACATACCCCTCCTGAAAATGTTCCTCTACGCCGGGATATACTTTTTCCATTTGAGATCTTATCTCCCTAATAACGTCCTCCTTCGGCAGGTTTCCGAGCTTCTTAGCCTGTGGGCCGGCGACATAGCCTTCAATAATTGCCGGTCCATTTTCGGGATCTTCAGAATGCAAATAAGGATTCACTGCTCCCACCGCGAGATCTGTAAATGCCGCGCCCGAAAGCTCTTGTTCAAGCCAATAAGGGTTGTCTACCTCCAGAAAAGTACGGGTAAGATCAAGAACGGGCATATTTTCTAAAGCATTCTTTTTAGAATTAGAAAGTTCAGGTTCAAAAGAGATCTTCTGTGTAACTTTTAAAGGAACAGCCACGATCACTTCATCGGCCGAATATTCCTTCCCTTTTTTGTCCCTAACCTGTACCTCGCTTCCCTGATCTTTAACATGAGTAACTTCCACTCCGTATTTAATATTTTCCTTCATCCTGGATGCCAGCTCCCGGGGCAATTTGTCATTACCTCCTTTTAAGATAAAGGGCAGTGCACCCATGAAAAGTCCAAAATCTGACACCGCCATTGACAGGGCCGATGTTTCTCCCGGTACTGCCGCAAACCATTGAGTATTTTTGATCAATTTGATCGCCCCTTCACTGGCTCCCTGTTTTCGAAGGTAATCTTCCAGAGAATGTTGATCCATACTAATTATGGGCTCTTTTTTCCATAATTCGGGATCACCCGCCTCTTTAGGTAAGGTGTCAATAATATACATTTGTACAAGGTCCAGAGGTGCTTTGCCCTTTTCTTGAGCTGAAAGCTCATACGGCCACCGGATCTCTTCCCCGGGAGTCGCTATGATCCTTTGACCATTGAGATGATACACAACAGCTTTCTGCGGAAAGGGGTAGGGTTCCTTTTCAAGACCAAATTCCTCAATAAATTTTAAAGCATGAGAATAAGTGCCTCCATAAGCAGCCGCTCCTTCTTCGGCGTAGAGACCACCGGCAAAAGGATCACGTAAGGTAGAAACTCTCCCTCCCGGCCTATTCCTTGCTTCAACAACAGTAACTTCATGCCCGGATTTTTTTAATTCCCATGCGGCAGCAAGTCCGGCAAGTCCTGCGCCGAGTACCAGGACTTTCTTCGGGTTATTGGTCTTACCCGAAAGGAAATCTCCCGCGCTGAGAATCGTGGGAAAGAAAATTCCGGTTCCCATAGCGCCAATTCCGATGCTGAGCTGCTGTAAAAAAAGTTTCCTGGAAATGTGATTTTTCCTTGCTTTCATACCGTGTGTAATTAAATTAGTTATTTTCTAAAAAAGCTAAAATCGCAGGGGAAGAATCGGGATCAGGTAAAAATCAGATTTACAGCTGATTACCACTCTAATATATAAATTTTTTTGATCCTGCTAAACCTTTAATTATTACAATTTGAATAACAGCTCTATTTCCCGCCATAGGTCGATTAAAAACTCCCATTTAACGAAAACCAACATCTAACAGGAGCATACACTATTAAAAATCAGTAAATTAAAGGAGATTAATACTATTTTTCAACTGACCAAAAACCAAAAGCTATGCAATTTTTCAGATTCTCATTTACCGTCCTGGCCTTCCTATTTTGTTTTCATTCCATTTCTGCTCAGGAAGAGGAAATGAAACCTAAGAAATATGACAATCCCGAATATTATGTGATCACCTATTTGAAATTCGATACCGGAAAAGCCCAGCAGGCCAAGAAGATCGTACAGGAATATTTTGCACCTGCGGGTGAAAAGGCAGGTCTACCGGGACCTTCAATGATGTTAGATCTTGTAACCGGCGAATGGGATATGATGATTGCCTGGCAATTGAAAGAAGGACTAGAGGCTATGAATTGGGAAATAAGTCCCGATGATGTAAAATGGGGAAAAGCCTTCCATGAACTTGCCGGGAGTCCTGAGAAAGCTGAAGAGATCAATAAAGAGTGGCAATCTTATATCAGCTCATCAAAAACCCAACTGGCACGAAGGTATAAGCCGTCCAACTAAGTTAATATCGAAAAATAATATTTTCTGAAGAACACCACCACCTTATCTTTTTACGATATTGCAACCGGGAACTGTACTGATCTCAAATTAATTTCCTGAAAGCTGCATCTTATTCTGAGGCCAGGAGGCAGGATCTTTCATGCAATCCACAAAGTACATCCTCATCATGCCTTTGTGCTTAACAGGAACCTCTCCGCGATAGGTACAGTAAAATCTTTCTTTGATCAATTCATAAGTGTTTTCAGATATATTGATCTTTCCGTTTTCGGAAGTGCTTTCCATACGGGCAGCAATATTTACTGCATCTCCCCAGATGTCATAGGCAAATTTCTTACTTCCCACTACCCCGGCCACGACAGGACCGGTATTGATCCCGATCCTGATGTCAAAACGGGTTTCGTTTTCTGAATCCAGAGTTTTTGCATCTCTTACAAAATCGATCATTTCACAAGCCGCGGCCACTACCCGCTCTGCATGATCATTTGAGGGAAAAGGAACACCTGAGGCACACATATAAGCGTCCCCGACGGTTTTTATTTTTTCAAGACCGTATTTTTCCACGATCCTGTCAAATTCAGAAAAATAAAAATCCACACTTTTTACCAGTTCTTCAGGAGAAAGATTCTCGGCGTAATGGGTGAAATTCTTAAAGTCGGTAAAAAGGATGGTGACCGATTCGAATCTTTTTGCCGCTACTTTCCCGTTCTCTTTTAATTCCATCGCGGTTTCCTGCGGAAGTATATTCAGCAATAAAAGATCGGACCGGTTCTTTTCCCGTTCAATGATCTTTTTGGTCCTCCCAATGAATTTATTCCTTCGGTACAACCCAAGAGCCAGCAGCAGGATCAATACAAGGGCAATAATGGAAGCGATCACGATGGTCTTCTGATTTTTTCTCTGTTCATTTAGCAGGTCTACCTCTGTTTGTTTCCTTGCCAGCTCGTAATCTGTCCGCAAATTGGCCATGCTGCGATAGGTCTCCACATTTTCCAGGCTGTCTTTGTATAGAACAAATTGTTTGTAATGTACCAGTGCTTCTTCATTATTGCCCGAGGTTTCATACAGCTGTGAAAGTTGTAAATGGGTATTTTTAAGATCTTCTTTAAGTTGAAATTTTTCAGCAGCCTCCAGGCTTCTTTTGGCAAATCTTATAGCTGCTAAAGTATCGCCCTTTTCTAAAGCAATATCTGAGAGAGCTCTGGTAAAATCTGTGATGGCCGAATAATCTCCCCTTTGTTCAAGGGTATCGACGGCAATATTCAAAAAACGTTCTGCCCGGGCCATTTCTCCCTTTTTGGCATAGATGCGACCAAGGTTTCCAATACTGTAAGCTTCGTAATAAAAGTTTTTGTGATCCCGAAAAATCCCTCTTGCCTGTCGGGTAACAATTAATGCGGAATCGATCTTCTCGTTCTCCAACAAATCATCACCAAAATTGAAAAGGGATTGCCCCACAGCCAGGGAATCACCTGCTTTCCTTAATTCCTTAATCCCTTTGTTGTAATACGTAAAAGCCAAATTGGAGTTGTCACTTTCAGAGTATACATTGGCAATTTCTATATATGTTTCCCCAAGGATAGAAGTACTATCCATTGAGACAGCCAATTCCGCAGCCTTAAAAAGATTATCCAAAGCCTTGTCATATTCTCCTTTTCGCTGCCAGGCTACTCCCCTCTTATGATATCCTTTCATTAAGAACAACCTTTGAGATTTTGCTAATGACGCTTCTATTTGTAAACCCGTGAATTTTATAACACTATCGGGTTCCTGAGAACCATAACTTAAAGAATTTAATAATTGCAAATCGCTCTGGCGGGATGGATTAGCGTAATATATTTGCCTTAGGCTATCAATGTCATACCGCTCCTGTCCAATTCCTGGCACCCCCAAAAATAGGAAAAGAAGAATTACAAAGTCTCGCAAAAGATACATCAAGGATGATTTAATTTTCGGCCATGGCAAGTTTTGGATCTACCCGATACACCGGATGCTTATTGTTATTTATGGTGAACTCAATATAATAGCTCTCCTCACCTTCTATATACTGGTCTTTAACTGTTGCTTTATAACTTCCATTAGGATTCGGTCCTTTACCGAGTGTTTCCAGAAATTCCGGTTCGTTTTTTTCCTTTTTCGCAATCCCGGTTATTTGGATGGTATCGTCAGATCCGGTTCCGGAATTTCCGGACCATGACACTTGTTTACCCCGACTGATTTGTGAAGTAAAATTTTTTGGATCTGTGGAAGGGTTTTTGTTACTGCGATTATCTCTCAGAGATACATGGCTGTCCACGTTGTGTTCATTGAGGTTTTTGGTATCCACTTCCATAGTGATATCAGTGTTTTGTCCCATAACTGAAAAAATTTAGTTAATTAACTGATATTTAAGGTACTAAAGAATTTTTCGATTTAAAATAATTTTCGGTGAAGCGTAATTTTACCCTTCCAACGACACAGATTGAAGGTAAATTTCTTACGGATCTTCTTTTAATTAAATAAAAAAAGTATATTTATAGTAACTCTCCCTACCCCCCAGGGGAAATCAAACGGGACGTGTTCTAACCCTTCAGGACATCTCCTTTAATATAGAAATAAGGGAAGTGTCGCCTCCCTGTCTAAATCAAGATAAGTTTGGATTCTACCAATGGAAATCAGGGTCACACCAAGGGAATAGACTGGCTCTCTTTATTCTCACTACAATCTTTTTTTTACACCATCACAGGAGTTTTTTCTGCCATGTTCGCTTTGGAAGGATTCCTGCTGCCAAATCATTTTCTTGATGGAGGGGTGACCGGGATATCCATCGTGGTGGAAGAAATTCTGCAGGTTCCCTTTACCTATCTCCTGGTGTTTTTCAATTTACCTTTTCTTTACCTGGGTTACAAAAAAATAGGAAAGACCTTTGCCTTACGAGCGCTGCTTTCCATTCTTATCCTTACTATTCTAATGCACTTCGTGGAAATTCCGGCATTTACCGAAGACAAAGTGCTCATAGCCGTTTTTGGTGGTTTTTTGATCGGCCTGGGGCTTGGCCTGGTGATCAAAGCCGGGGCCGTGCTGGACGGACTCGAGATAATGGCGCTTTACACGACCCGTGAATCTGCTTTTTCAACCGCCGAGATCATCCTTGCCTTTAACGGGCTCATTTTTCTTTGTGCAGCTTTTGTGTTTGATATTGAAACCGCTATGTACTCCTTTTTAGTCTATTTTACGGCTGCAAAGACTACCAGTTACGTGGTAGACGGCTTTGAAGAATTCACTGCCCTTAGTATTATTTCAAAGGATTGTGAAGAGGTAAAATCTTTAATTGTCAATGATTTCAATAAGGCTATCACTGTATACAAAGGAGAAAGAGGATATTTACCCGGAGCTTATAACATAAAACATAACTGCGATATAGTTATGACTATTGTGACACGGCTCGAAATTCACAGGATAAAAGAAGCTACCTTGAAAATAGATCCCAATGCTTTTTTCTTTGTACAGCGAATAAAAGAAGTAAAAGGAGGTATCGGGAAACAAACCTCAAAAGACCCTTTTAAAGATCATGTTCGAAAAAATATACAAAAAAGTGATGTCAAGGCTTGAAAAGAGCCTTCCTTCCTGGTTGCATTACCACAGCCCCGGCCACACCAGGTATGTACTTGACAAAACCATCTTTCTTGCTGAAAAAGAAGGCGTCTCAGGGAAAGATCTCTTATTGCTGAAGATCGCCGCAGTGTACCATGATATAGGATTTCTCATTGGTCCTAAAGACCACGAAAAAACCGGTTGCAGGATTGCTGCTGAAGATCTTCAGAAGTACGACCTTACAGAAGAGGATATCGAAAAGATCTGCGGCATGATCATGGCCACACGTATTCCGCAGAAACCCCATACAAGGCTAGAAAAAATCCTTGCAGATGCAGACCTGGAATACCTGGGAACAGACAAGTTCGAAGAATTTGGAAACGATCTCTTCCAGGAGAGATCACATTTAGATCCCGGGTTGACCCTCGAAGACTGGAATAAGGTGCAGGTTGAATTCCTCTCCCGGCACCATTACCATACAGACTACTGCAAAACTCACCGCGAACCTGTAAAAAAGAATAATCTGCGTTCTCTGATGCAGGAGATCGATCAAAGCTGAATTCCG
Organism: uncultured Flavobacteriaceae bacterium; assembly: GCA_964572365.1. Taxonomy (GTDB): domain Bacteria; phylum Bacteroidota; class Bacteroidia; order Flavobacteriales; family Flavobacteriaceae; genus Salinimicrobium. The sequence goes on from CAZNFK010000038.1 coordinate 19,808, forward strand.
CTATGGCTTCCTCTTAAACCACCTTTACGGTTTCTACTTTCCAGATGTCTTCGCAATAATCGGCTATAGAACGGTCAGATGAAAATTTCCCCATTTGTGATACATTTAATATGGAACGTCTTGCCCACTCCTTTGGTTTTTGCCAAACCTTATGGATCTCATCCATGGTATCAATGTATGACTGATAATCTTTTAACAACAGGTATGGATCCTGCTGTAAAAGGTTGTCATACACTGGTCGAAAAAGATCCCTGTCCCCGTTTGAAAGTTTACCCGAAATTAAGAAATCCATCACCTCCTTAAGGTCATCATTCTGTTCATAGATCCTGTAAGGATGATAACCGGCCCGTTTGGTTTCCTGCACCTCTTCGGTACTCAGACCAAAAAGGAAGAAATTCTTTTCCCCAACCTCTTCCCTTATCTCTACATTCGCCCCATCAAGGGTTCCAATAGTGAGGGCGCCGTTAAGGGAAAACTTCATGTTTCCGGTTCCCGAAGCTTCTTTTCCAGCCATAGATATTTGTTCAGAAAGGTCGGCTGCGGGATATACCTGTTGAGCGAGCTTTACACTGAAATTAGGAAGGAAAACCACTTTGAGCGTTTTATTGACTTCAGGATCCTTATTGATAAGGTCTGCAACCGATGTGATCAACTTGATAATTCTTTTGGCCATAAAATATCCCGGGGCTGCCTTACCTCCAAAAATGAACGCAGTAGGGGAAATATCTTTGCCTTTCCCCTTTTTAAGGCGCAAATAAAGGCTTAGAATGTGCAGCACCTTCAAGTGCTGGCGTTTGTATTCATGGATCCTTTTCACATGTATGTCAAAAAGCATGGAAGGATCCACTTCCACACCTGTTCTTTCCAGGATCAACCTCACCAGCTTTTCCTTGTTTTGGAGTTTCACTTTTCTCCACTCTTCCTGGAATTCTGCATCATGTGCATATTTCTCAAGATCGTTTAACGAAGAAAGATCTGTTAGCCACTGACTTCCGATTTTTTGGGTTATTAATTTTGACAGTCCCGGATTACTTAGAGCAAGGAATCGCCGGTGGGTAACTCCATTTGTAACATTGGTGAATTTTTCCGGCCATAACTCGGCAAAATCCTGCAGCACCTGGCTTTTTAAGAGACGGGAATGCAGGGCAGACACTCCGTTTACCTTATAACTACCCACGGTGGCCAAATGCGCCATACGAATAGTGGGTTCCCCGCTCTCGTCTATTAGGGACATACGGGAGATCTGCTCGGTGCTAAAATGTTGATTTCGCAGTTCATTCAGAAAACGGTTATTTATCTCATAAAT
>CAZNFK010000039.1:0-7418 GCA_964572365.1 uncultured Flavobacteriaceae bacterium
AAAAAAACCGGTGCCAAAAGTATTGATTTGCCTCAGGATCCCAGGTCCAGTTGGAAGGTTCGGTATCTGTAAAAATGATTCGGGTGTCTTTGTATTTGTTAGGATCGTCGCTCCACACGTAATAGTCCCGTTCTTCAGACCCGGGTGGTGCCTTACGCGCCCTCTGGAACCAGGGGTGCTGATCTGAGGTGTGGTTAATAACCAATTCAGTAATTACTTTGAGTCCTCTTTCATGCGCCTCATCTATGAAACGTTTAAAAGTATCCAGGTCTCCGTAAGAAGGATTGATACTGTAGTAGTCGGCAATATCGTAGCCATCATCCTTTAAAGGAGAAGGGTAGAATGGAAGCAGCCATATGGCAGTGACCCCCAGATCTTCCAGGTAATCCAGTTTTTGCAGCAGGCCTTCAAAATCGCCCACTCCATCTCCATTACTGTCAAAAAAGGCTTTTATGTGCAACTCATAAATGATGGCATCTTTGTACCAGTTGTCTTGATCTTCTGTATTTATGGGTTTGACCATGGTCTATTAATTTTTATCTAATTGGTTTCTTGGTTTCTACTTTAAAAATGTGCGCCGGTATCGCCTGGGGATGCAGTTCCACATAATTCCATTCATCCTGCCATATATAACTCGAACCGGTAAGTAGATCGGTCACCGAATAAGATTCTCCGGCTTCGATCCCGAGGCTGTGGAGCGGTACCTGTACCCAACCCGACTGGCTATGGTTTGGATCCAGGCTTACCACAATAATGAGCTTGTTTATTTCTTCCTGGTCTTTTTTGCTGTAGCAGATCAATTGGTCATTATCTGTATTGCAGAACTCCAGGTTCCAGGTACTCTGCAGGGCCGGATTTTCATTGCGAACCCTGTTCAGGATACTGATGACCTCTTTTATCTTTGTATTTCTATGCCAGTCCCAATGATATATCTGGTATTTCTCTGAATGTGTGTATTCCTCTTTGCCGGGATATGCTTCATTTAATCCAAATTCAAATACGGGTCCGTATATTCCATAATTGGAAGATAAAGTTCCGGCCAGGATCAACCGGATCAGGAAAGAAGGTTCATGCCTGTTTTCAAGGGAAATTGGCAGGATGTCGGGAGTATTGGGCCAGAAGTTTGGCCGGTAATACTCCCGCATTTCAGTTTTGGTAAGCTGGGTAAGGTATTCTATAAATTCTTCTTTGGTGTTCCTCCAGGTAAAATAGGTGTAGGACTGGTTGAACCCTATCTTGGCAAGTTCCTCCATTACCCTTGGTCTGGTGAAAGCTTCGGCCAGGAAAATAATGCCCTCATGTTTTGCATTGATCTCTTTTATCAACCATTCCCAGAAGAGAAAGGTCTTTGTATGGGGATTATCCACCCTAAAGATGTTCACTCCCTTATCTATCCAGAATTCGACAATGCTTTTTAGCTCCTCCCACAAATTTTCCCAGTCTTCGGTCTCAAAATTCACCGGTAGCACGTCCTGGTATTTCTTGGGCGGGTTTTCGGCATATTGCACGGTTCCATCGGGGCGCCACTTGAACCACTTCGGATGTTCTTTTACATAAGGATGGTCTGGGGAACATTGAATGGCAAAATCAAGAGCGATTTCGATATCAAGTTCTTTAGCTTTTTTTACCACATTTTTGAAATCTTCCATGGTGCCCAGCTCCGGGTGGATAGCTTTGTGTCCTCCTTCCACAGCGCCTATAGCCCAGGGGGAACCGGGATCCCCCTCCTCTGCATCTACGGCGTTGTTCACACCCTTTCTATGACTTTTACCAATGGGGTGAATTGGAGGGAAATAAACCACGTCAAAACCCATTTTTGCCACCTCGGTCAATACGTTCTCACAGTCTTTAAAGGTTCCATGACGACCTTTTTCCGGAGAGGCCGAACGTGGAAAGAATTCATACCAGGCGCTAAAAAGGGTTTTCTTTCTTTCAACCCGTACTTCCAGAATATGGTCATATTTGAAGGCCTTTGACCTGTCCCTGGATTCATACATTACTCGAGATGCTGTCTCACTCAAGGCTTCAGAAATAGCCTGGGCTTCCTTTTCATCATCGCGCAATAATTCTATCCATTCATTCAGTTTCTTCTTATTTGCGGGCGTAGCCTGCGGGAGAGCACCTTCCATGTACTGGGCTCCAATAAGCAGTTCGGTACGGAGGTTTTGATTGGCAGCCGCCTTCTTTTTTAGGTCTTCCTGCCAGGTGGTGTAGTGGTCTACCCACGCTTCGATCGTATATTCGTAGAGCCCGGTTTCCTCAAAACTGAAAGTGGAGGTCCAATGGTCGTTCCCCTGAAATTCCATATGCTGTTCCTGCCACTTCTTTTCTCTGCCGCGGCCTTTCTTTTTTTCCCGGGTCAACAGTACTGCGTCCACCTTGTCGTGGCCATCACCAAATATGTCGGCATGGACTTCAACTTCTTCATTTATGATTCGTTTTACCGGGTATTTTCCACAATCTATTTGGGGGGAAACATTTCTAATACTAACTCTCTTATGACCTTCCAACTTCATACATATTGTTTTAATAATAAATCTAAATTGATTTTTACCTGCGCCGGTTGGGATCTACAGGTGTTTCGGTAATCTAAAACACTTAAATTTAGACAAGTACGGGGACAAGCTTAGTTAAAAAACTATTAAACATTCAATCATCCGTCTTATCCTTCTTAGCTTTGAAAGTGTTGATTTTGAAGGAAAAACGGTTGGGAATTATGAGAAAAAAAGTAGGGGCCGAAGCTTTAAAAAATGGAAAATGCCGGTTTACTGTATGGTCTCCTTTAGCCGAAAAGGTGGAGGTGATTTTTAAAGACAGGAAAGAACCTGTTACACTAAAAAAAGATTCACAGGGATATTGGGAGGGCGAACTGAAAAATGTTTCTCCGGGATCTTTTTATAAGATCCGTCTCGATGAGGAAGCAGAATTCCCCGATCCAGCCTCGCGTTCTCAGCCCGAAGGGGTACATTCCTGGTCCCAGGTGGCCGATCCTTTTTTACATGAGTGGAAAGATATAAGCTGGCAAGGGCTGCATTTACATGAAATGATCATTTATGAACTCCATGTAGGCACCTTCACGCCCCACGGAACTTTTGAGGCCATAATTGAAAAGTTGCCTCACCTTGAAGAATTGGGCGTCAACACCATTGAGCTAATGCCCATTGCCCAGTTTCCCGGAGACCGCAACTGGGGTTATGATGGGGTTTATCCTTATGCCACCCAGGATAGTTACGGCGGAGAGGCCGGGTTGAAGAACCTGATCGATGCCTGCCACCAAAGAGGGTTTGCGGTAATTCTTGATGTTGTGTACAATCATCTTGGCCCGGAAGGAAATTACCTCTCGCAGTTTGGGCCTTATTTTACCGATAAATATCACACCCCCTGGGGTAGTGCTATCAATTTTGATAGCAAGTATTCAGATCACGTTCGTAATTTCTTTATAGAAAGTGCCCTCATGTGGCTTGAGGAATTCCACTTTGACGGTTTAAGGCTGGATGCAGTGCATGAGATCATTGACCGGGGAGCAAGACATTTCCTGAAGGAATTGAGCGAGAAAGTGGATGAACTGGAAAAGAAAACCGGCAGGAACTATACCCTGATAGCAGAGAGCGATCTTAATGACATTAGGTTAGTGACTAGTTATACGAAGGGCGGTTATGGGCTTGAGGGGCAGTGGGTGGATGATTTTCATCATGCGGTGCATACCGTTCTTACCGGCGAGGATGCTGGTTATTATAAGGACTACGGAAAAATGGAATATTTGGCAAAATCTTTTGAACAGGGATTTATCTATGATGGAATGTATTCCGAATTCAGAAAGAAGACGGTGGGTAACAGTCCCAAAGGAATTTCAAAAAAGAAGTTTGTGACCTGTATTCAAAACCACGATCAGGTTGGAAACAGGTTATTGGGAGAACGCCTTGCACAGCTGGTTTCTTTTGAAGAGCAGAAGCTGGCGGCAGGGATATTAATTACCGCTCCTTATGTTCCTCTGTTGTTCATGGGGGAAGAATTTGGTGAAAAAAGGCCGTTTCGGTATTTCGTGAGCCATGGAGATCCCGACCTGGTTAAAGCGGTGCAGGAGGGGCGAAAAAGGGAGTTTGAATATTTTAACCATAAAGAGGGAGAATTTCCCGATCCACAGGCTGTGAAAACTTTCGAAGAATCCCGCCCAGACTGGGAATTCAGGGAAAACAGTGATAAAAGTTCTCTTTTTGAATACTATAAAGAGCTTCTTAGGTTGAGAAGAGAAGGAAATTTTCAGCTTTTTGAGGCGGAAGGAACTACAACCGAATTCAGTGAGGAAAAAAAGGTGCTGCATGTCTCTTCTGAAGGAAAAGATCATACGCTGTACGCCGTTTATAACTTTGGAAAAAGTCCTTTTCAGTTGGAACTTTCCGAAGAAAAAAAAGGAGAGCTCCTCTTTGCCTCAGCCGATAAAAAATGGGGAGGAGAAAGTGCTTTTCCAACCGAAATTAAAAACAGGGTGGAAGTACCACAGAAATCCCTCCTGATCTTTAAAATATAATTAAAGTCTTTGTGGGGTGCAGGATTTAACCCTATCTTTTATAGGCTTTTACAACCATTGGGCAATTTTGCCTTCCGGAAATAAAATCAATAACCATGAGCAGAAAATACATATGCATTCACGGACATTTTTATCAACCTCCTCGAGAAAACCCATGGCTTAATAAAGTAGAGATACAGGAATCGGCTTACCCATATCATGACTGGAATCACCGCATAAATGCAGAGTGTTATGTGAGGAATTCGGCTTCCCGAATTTTGGATGAGCAGGGCAGGATCGAAGCTATTATGAATAATTATGCCTGGATGAGCTTTAATATAGGACCAACATTGCTTGCCTGGATGGAGAATGAAACCCCCGAAACCTATAAGGCGATCTTGCAGGCAGATAAGGAAAGTATGGAGATCTTCTCGGGACACGGCTCTGCATTAGCCCAGGCATACAATCATCTTATTATGCCCCTAGCAAATGAGCGGGACCAGGAAACACAGGTGATCTGGGGAATAGAAGATTTTAGGTCCCGTTATAAAAGAGATCCTGAAGGAATGTGGCTGGGAGAAACAGCCGTTAATACCAGTACCCTGGAAATGCTGGCCAAGCATGGGATCAAATTTACCATTTTAAGTCCCTATCAGGCAAAAAGAGTTCGAAAAATTGGCGCAAAGGAATGGAAAGATGCCACCCACGCCAAGGTAGATGCACGGAAAGCTTATAAATGCAAGCTCCCTTCTGGAAATGAGATCGCTTTGTTCTTTTATGATGGTCCTGCCTCCCAGGGAGTGGCATTTGAAGGATTGCTCAACAACGGGGTTCGGTTTGCAGAAAGACTGCAGGGCCTCTTTTCAGACAATACTGATCTTGAACTGGCACACATCGCGACAGATGGTGAAAGTTATGGCCACCATCATAAACTTGGAGAAATGGCCCTTTCCTATTGCCTGGACCACCTGGAGAAACAGGAAGGTATCACCCTTACTATTTATGGGGAATTCCTGGAAAAATTCCCTCCCGAATATGAGGCAGAGATCATTGAGAATACCTCTTGGAGCTGTTATCATGGAGTAGAACGCTGGCGCAGTGACTGTGGCTGCAACACCGGCGGGCACGATGACTGGCACCAGAAATGGCGGGCTCCACTCAGGGAAGCTTTCGATAAAGTGAGGGAAAAACTCATTACCCTTTATGAAGAACAAATGCAGTCCTATACATCAGAAGCCTGGGAGGTTAGGAATCGATACATTAAGGTAATACTTGACAGGAACAATGACAATGTCGCCGAATTCCTGAAGGAGAATTTCGGGGAGAATCTTTCCGAAGAGGATAAAGTGAAATTGCTAAAACTGCTGGAAATGCAGTATCATACCATGTTGATGTACACCAGTTGCGGATGGTTCTTTGATGAAGTGACGGGGATTGAAAGCATGCAGGACATTTTTTATGCCACCAGGGCCGTACAGCTCGCTGAAGAGGTTAGCGGGAATAAATATGAACCCGATTTTATAGAATCCCTGAAAAAAATACCCAGTAATTTACCCGAATATGGCAATGCCTATGCTGCCTATGAAAAAGTGGTGAAACCAATGGAACTCGACATGATTCGTATTGGAGCCCACTACGCGATCTCCTCCCTTTTCGAGGAATTTCCCGAAGAGGTTACCCTGTACAACTTCAGCGCAACGGTAAAAGCCAGCCACTATTATGAAGCCGGGAAGCAGAAGTTGATCATTGGTCGTACCGAATTCCGGTCAGATATTACCTGGGAAAAAGTGGATATTTCCTATGCCGTTCTCCATATGGGAGATCAGCATCTTTTTGGCGGGGTACGCCAATATATGGGAGCAGAAGCGCTGGAAGACCTGCACACCCAGATCGCCGCTTATTTCGAGAAAGGGAATGTCTACGAGATCTTCAATTTAATGGATACTCACTTCGGAAACCATAACTATTCTTTCTGGCATTTGTTCAGGGATGAGCAACACCATATCATGGAACTGGTGATGGAAAAGAACCTTACTGGGGCAGAAGGTGCCATGCAGCAGCTGTATGACAATACGTATCCTTTGCTGAAGACGTTCCAGGAGATCAACATGAATGTACCCGCACGATTGAAAATGCCCGTAGAAATGGCAGTTAACAACCGCCTTGTCAAGGAACTTCAAAAAGAGGAACTAAGCTTCAGGAAATTGGAAAAGCAACTGAAATCGGCCGTTGCCATTGGTGCCAATCTTGACCTGGTAACTCTTGATTTCCTGATAGATAAAAGGCTTACCGAACTTTTGAAGAAGCTTAAGGAAAATCCAGAAGATCTTGAACTGCTTCATTTCATAAACCAGCTTATTCAATTAATAGATGAATCCCCTTTAAATCCTGAAAAATGGGAATCCCAAAACATTATTTTCTGGATCAAAGAGGAACACTATTCCCGCATGATCGAAAAAAGTGAAGCGGGAGATGAGGATGCGGCCCAATGGGTAGAAGCCTTCCGCAAATTGGAAGAATCCGTAAACCTGGTTGTGGAATGAATTGTCCCGCCTCTACATATCGTATCCAGCTTTCTCCTGAATTCACCTTTGAAGATCTAAAGGAAATTCTCGATTACCTGGAGCAATTCAGGATCTCCACGATCTATTCAGCACCTTTTTTTCAAGCCAGGAAAGGCAGTACGCACGGGTATGATATCACAGACCCTTTTCACCTTAACAAAGAGATAGGGCGCCTGGAAACCTTTCGGGAGATAAGTGAATGGCTGCAAAAAAAAGAGATGACCTGGTTGCAGGATATCGTCCCCAATCACATGGCCTATGCCGGAAGTAACCAGTGGTTAAGGAATATTTTCGAACTGGGTCCCGATTCCATCTTCTATCGGTACTTTGACATTGACTGGACAGAA
>CAZNFK010000039.1:7518-21019 GCA_964572365.1 uncultured Flavobacteriaceae bacterium
TTTTAAAGATTCGGTTCAAAAAGCTGTGGAAGATATAAATGCTTCCGAAGCAGATCTGAGAAGGATCCTGGACCTTCAGTATTACGAACCGGTGCACTGGAAAAAAACTGAGGAAAAGATCAATTACCGTCGTTTTTTTACCATTAACGACCTGATCTGTCTTAGAATGGAAGACCCGGAGGTGTTTAAAAATTATCATTCTTTCATAAAAGAACTTGTGGAAGCAGGATTTATTGATGGTTTGAGAATAGATCACATAGATGGCCTTTTTGATCCTTTAGGATACTTGGAGCTGTTACGGGACTTGGTTGGAAGAGACTTTTACATCATCATTGAAAAGATCCTGGAATGGGACGAAAAATTGCCTAAACACTGGCCGGTACAGGGTACCAGTGGCTATGCCTTTCTTGCCGCGGTTAACCAGCTCTTTACCCAAACCGGTGCAGAGGAGTCTTTTTCTGAAAAATATCATTCACTGAATCCGGAGGAAGAACAATATGAGGACCTGGTCTACCATCAGAAACTGTTCATCTTATGGGAAAGAATGGGAGGGGAGTTCAGGAATCTTTGGAACCTCGCGCAGCAACTGGACCTGATTGCTGAAGAACAAAGAACAACGAGCCATAAAAATGCTTTGGGAGCCTTCCTCGCTGCCTTTCCCGTGTACAGGATCTATCCTGAGGAATTTCCGTTGAAAAAGAAGCAAAGGGAAATTATCGAGCAGGCTTTTAAAACAGCGCTTGAACATGGAAAACATCTCGAGGCAGAACTGAGATTGCTGAAGAATATATTCCTTGGAGAAACCAAAAATGACCGGGACAACATGTTTTTTTTCCTGCAGCGTTGCCAGCAATTTACGGGGCCTCTGGCCGCTAAAGGAGTGGAGGATACCACGTTTTATATTTTCAACCGTCTTATTTCCCATAACGAGGTGGGTGATTCTCCCGAAAATTTTGGGTTGGACATTCCGGGATTCCATGAAAGAATGAAAAGGAGGAATGAGGAATTTCCTCTCTCCATTAACGCCACGGCTACACATGACACCAAACGGGGGGAAGATGCCCGTATGAGGATCAATGTACTAAGCGAACTGGGGCAGGAATGGTTTGATAAAGTGGATGAATGGATAGGGATCTGTAATGAATTATGCCCCGGGAATGTTCCCGATGCCAATGAAAAATATTTCATCTTCCAGATGCTGACAGGGGCTTTTCCCTTTGACCTCGAAACGGGAGAGGAATTCCTGGAGAGATCTAAAGCCTATTTGGAAAAGGCACTCCGCGAAGCCAAGATACATTCTTCCTGGGCAGAACCAAATGAGGTTTATGAAAATGAAGTTTTTCAGTTTTTAGAAAAACTATTGCAGGAGGAAGCGTTTTTATCTTCTTTTTTACCATTTCAGAAAAAGTTAATCGCTTACGGGGCGATCAAATCACTTGGACAAAGCCTGTTAAAGATCACCTCTCCGGGAATACCCGATGTATACCAGGGTACAGAACTTTGGGACCTGAGTTATGTTGATCCCGATAACCGCCGCCCGGTAGATTATAACCTCCGGAAGCAATATCTTTCCGAAATAACAGGAATTTCGAAGGAGGAAATTAAACCGTATCTAAAGCAGTTAAAAGAGCGTTTTTCTTCGGGAAAAATAAAAATGTACTGCCTGTTCAAAGCTTTAGAAGAAAGAAGGAAATTTCCGGAGATCCTTGAAAAGGGGGAATATATTTCTATTGAGGTGAAGGAACCATTTAAAGATAAGGTACTGGCATTTGGGAGAAAGTATAATGATCAATGGAGCCTTACGGTTGTCCCCGTGATGGTGACTGATCTTTTTACCGAACAATTAGCTCTTGAAAAACACTTTCTTGAACAGCCTGTGTTAGAATTACCAAAGGAACTTTCAGGGAAGTGGAAAAATGTTTATACCGGAGAAGTTTTAGATAGCCCGGAAGAGTGGACCGGGAAACGACTTTTTGCCGATTTTCCGGTTGTTTTATTAACCAATAGTTTTGGAGATGAAGATAGATAGGAGCAGCGGAATACTTATGCATATCACTTCTTTACCCGGGCCTTATGGTATTGGTGATTTGGGACATCATGCGTACGATTTTCTGGATTTCCTGAAGGAGTCGGGCCATTCCTACTGGCAATTACTGCCTCTAAATCCTACAGATTCGATCTATAATCATTCTCCCTACAGCACTCATTCTGCATTTGCAGGAAACCCGTTATTGATAAGTCCCGAACTACTGGAAAAGGAGGGGTATGTAGATCTTAAAGAGTTACCAACTCCAAAAGGAATAAGCTCTGATAAGGTCCTTTTCCAACCTGTAGAAGAGTTTAAAGAAGCTGTCCTTGAACTGGCCTGGGAGAATTTTAAGAATAAGAAAGACACTTCCAGGGAATTTTTAATGTTCCGGGAGGAACATGCACACTGGCTTGATGATTATTGCCTGTACCTGGCTCTTCGGAAGAAATTTAATAATATGAACTGGGTGGACTGGCCCGCAGATTTAAGGGACAGGAAAGCCGGAGCCATAAAGAGTGCCATCGAAGAGCTGAAGGAGCCTGTTGAAAAAGAGAAATTCGTGCAATTTCTTTTCTTTTCTCAATGGGCGAGGCTCATGGAAGAAGCGCACCGCCGGGGGATAAAGTTCTTTGGAGATATTCCTTTTTACATTAATCATGACAGTGTGGATTGTTGGGTGAATCCGTCTTTGTTTAAGCTGGATGATGAAAAGAAACCCACCCATATTTCCGGGGTGCCACCCGATCTTTTTAGTAAGACCGGCCAATTGTGGGGAACACCGGTATATGACTGGAAGGAAATGAAAAACACTGATTATTCATGGTGGATCTCCCGGCTTAGACAGAATTTACTGCTTTTTGATGTAGTTCGCCTGGATCATTTCAGAGCATTTTCGGCTTATTGGGAAGTACCGGCTTCAGAAAAAACAGCAATACACGGGAAATGGGTAAAAACTCCAGGAGCAGATCTCTTCAATTCTTTGAAAAATGAGTTTCCTGAGATGCCTTTTATTGCTGAAGACCTAGGTTCTCTTGATCAACCGGTCTATGATCTGCTCGAAAAGTTTAAGTTTCCACGAATGAAAGTCTTGCAATTCGCTTTTGGAGATCATTATAAAGAGAATCCATACCTGCCTTTCAATCATCTTCCTAACGATGTGGTATATACAGGTACCCATGATAACAATACTTCGATAGGATGGTTTTTAAATGCGGAAAAAGAAGAGAAGGAACACCTAAAAGATTACACCGGATTAAACATAACCGCTTCAAACGTGCACAAGGTTCTTCACAGGCTTGCATTGCAATCTGTATGTAATCTTGCCATAGTACCTCTTCAGGATATAATCGGGTTGGGAGAGGAGGCTATCATGAATATTCCCGGAAGTACAGAAGGGAACTGGACCTGGAGGGTGAGAAAAGAGGCTCTCCCGGATAAATCAGGTATGGAAGAACTACTTTATCTCAACACACTCTTTGGAAGGGATCAGGAAATGAAGGGAGGAACAGGTTCAAGATGAACCCAAAAGAAACTGTCTAAAAAGTTTACATTTCGTCAAGCTGTCCCGACGCTTCGGGAGTTTCAACTTCTAATTGATAGATTTTCAATTAATGTAGATCCTGAAATAAATTCAAGATGACGAATACCATTACTTTTTTAGACAGCATCTTCAATTCCAGTACTTGATGTATCTAAGCGGTATATTTTCTGCAGGCCGCTGCACATTCGCGACATGCTTTTGCACATTGCTGACAATGTTCCATTTCATGTTTTTCACATTCCTCGGCACAATCTTCGCAGATCTTGATGCAGTAATCGATCAATCCCTGGATGTTGTCATATTTTGTATCCATGATGTTGGCAGTTGCAGCGCAAACATAAGAGCAAGCGCGATCCAGCCTGATGCATTTCACCATTTTCTTTACATCGTCCTCGTCCAGGCAGGCATCTGCACACCAGTTACAATAATTAATACAGTTTGAAAGACTTTTCAATAATTCCTGATTTTTCATTTTTCCACAATTTTTTTGGTTAGAATTCCTTGTTTACCTAAGATAAGAAGGAATTCTTCATCAGGAATGTAAAATGCTGTTAAACAGGCATTGACATGAGTTAAAAGTCTTTTTTTCTAATTACATTTTTCATCCTCCATAGAGGAAAAAGCACCCATAGAATAAGCATCCCCATCGAAGTGACAGCACCCAGGGGAGTTCCAAAGAATTCTTTGAAGACAGCTCCTGTATAACTCAACAGTGCTGAAATATCCAATTTCAACAAGATCAGGATGCGGGAAAGGTCAATAGGATTGAACATGGTCGCAACCAGTGAGAATTTGTCTAAGGGGTAATCCTGAAAATAAACCAGGGAAAGGAGAAAAAGCCCGTCATAGATCACTGCCAGGAACAACCACAGTAAAATTGCATAACCAAACCCTTTGATCCTGTTTTCATGGGACAATGCAATATTAAAAGCCAGAGCAGAAAAGATCAGGGTGAGGAAGAGTCCGGTAATAAGCAGCATTACAAAATCCCAGATAACTGGAGATTTAAACAGACCGTAGGCTGCAAAAGGTAAACCCAGTCCCAGGATAAGACTAAGTGATAATGAAATGGCTACCCCAAAATACTGCCCAAGGAAAATGGAACTGCGTTTTACCGGTTGGGCTAAAAGAAGTTCTGTGAATTCCCTGGAATTATAATAGTACATCACTCCAAAAATGGTTCCAATAAGGGGAACTATCATGATAATGACATTCATAAGCGTGATCACGGCTGTAGATAGGTCATTGTTCAAAAATAACAGGGTGATCCCAAGCAGGAGGTAAAAGAAGAAGTACACATAGCTCCAGCTACTTCTTGTAAGGTCGAAAAAACTGTATTTTAAAATCTTAAACATATTCTTCAGATAAAAGATTGGCTATGGCCCGTTCAAAATCCTGTTCATTGGTATCGGTCTTCAGTTGAGAAACCGTGCCATCAAAATAGATCTTTCCTTCAAGGAGGAAAACTATCCTGTCTGCGACCTCTTCAACAAAATTCATGATATGGGAGGTGATAAGTATGGTTTTCCCTTTCTCTTTCTCCTGGCGGATCAGATCTCTCAGGTGCAAAAGGGAAATAGGGTCCAGTCCCGAAGTAGGTTCATCCAGGATGATCAACGGACTGTCAAACATGAAGCAAAGCACCAGGTTGACCTTTTGTTTGGTCCCGCCCGAAAGCTTATTTAGTCTTTTATCCAGGTAAGGCTCCAGTTTAAAGAATTCAATTAGTTGCCGGTCCCGTGCTTCCTTGCCTCTAAGGTCTTTGATCATGGTAATAAGCTCCATCACCTTCAGGTTTCCCGGGAAATTAGCGATCTGCGGCAGGTAATCGATATTTTTTCGGTAGCTCCAGCGTTTAATGACGCTGTCTCCATACAATTCAATTTCGCCGTTATCGGGAACTACCATTCCTAAAATGCTTTTTATTAGGGTGGTTTTTCCGGAGCCATTAGGCCCCAGCACAGCAATAATTCCCTGCTCTTCTATGTCAAGATCCAAACCGTTCAATACCACCTGGGAACCGAATTTCTTATGCAGGTCTTTTATTCGTATCATTTTATTTTTCTCATTTGGGGTTGCGGGTCTAAGAGTTCTGCAGGTGTAAATATCGGCGATACTTTTTCTGAGAAATCCAGGAGACCTATAAATATGCTCCTTAACAAAATAATGGCTTCGGGAGTTTTATTCACCAGGTATGAAAATAACTTAACCGGCCGATAGGGAACATCCCCTGTCCCGTCTTTATCAAGGTCGTAACCGGTATACTCACTCCAGTAATTTTTTAAAAATTCATTTTCATTGATATTTCCGGTGTAGGCGACATCAAATGAATTTGCAAGGAAATTGTTCTCGGTAAAAATATTATTATAACAAGCACCGCGAATCCTAACTGCGTACCCGTTACTAATAAAATCGTTATACCTGTAATTGATCCTGTTGGTATTATCTGCGCTAATAGCGATAGTATTATCTTCAAAAGTGTTATTGATCAATTCAGAATCACTTATCTCTTTTAGCAGGAGTCCATAAGAGGCGCTTCCCCAGTTTTTCCTGAAAATATTTCTGCGCATCTCAATGAATTTAGAATACATCACCGCCACGCCTGCCCCATTATTCTCAAAGGTATTCGCAAAATATTTATTATGATCTGAGAACATGAAATGCAGCCCATACCGCAGGTTTTCTTTACAAAGATTGTCTTCGATCACACAATTATTTACAAATTCGAGGTAGATCCCATCCCGAAGGCCTATTATCTGATTATTTTTCACCGAAAGATCTTCGGAATGCCACAAGTGAATTCCATTTCCCGATTTTGCCTGAATCCTCGAATTGCTTTTGAGCTGGTTTCCTGAAATTGTTCCTTTTGAAGACCTTTCAATAAGGATCCCAAAAAAGATATTTTCGAACCTGTTGTTTTTTATCGTGAAGTTTTTTGATCTTGAAACGAGAATTGCCGCAAAATCATTGGTATGGCTGGTTCCAATATTGATGACCTTAATGCCTTCTATTGAGAAATTTTCAGCCTTAACTGTGATAGCGGTACCCTGCATTTGGGCATCAATAACGGGGTAGCCCTCACCGATGATCTTCAGGGATTTACCCAGGATCTGTATGCCATGTTCTTTGTATATACCGCTTTTTATCCTGATTACGTCCCCATTTCCAGCCATATCTACAGCTGCCTGGACTGATTTTACATTACAGTCTGAGCAAACTTCGATTTCTTTGGCTTGTAAGGAAGAGAACCCGAGTAATAAAAAGAGGAGAAAAGAAAGGTTCCTCATTTTATTTATAGTTTGTGATCACAGAATCCTGAAAACGACTTTTTAGATTGATCCAATCCAGGATCAAACCCGATCCTGTTTCGGCTTCCAGATTTGCGGTCATTATTGCAGCTAAATTTGCTCCCATAGGACTCTTAATACTGTCATTGATAATGAAGGAAGCTTGTTCTACGGGGATCATATTTCCGGGGTGTGAATAATCGGCTACCTGAATAACGGCCATTTCAATGTCTTTTTGAAGAAAATCATTTACCATGCATTCAATTGCATCATATTTGAACTGCTTGCCTTTGGTGCTCACGGCCTGAGCAGAAAAAGAAGGATTCACTATGGTCATTTCACAAAAATCACAGGCTTCATGTCCGTAATCTATGGGTTTTGGTTCATGACTACAGGAAGCAACTATTAATAAAAATACAAGGTAAATGATCTTTTTCATTTTCTTAAACTCTTTTCTTAGAGATCTTTTTTCCCACTATCCAGGCTACCAAAGTTAAGAACATTCCAACGAACATCATGTAGGCACCCGTTTTGGGGTAGGAATGTGCCGTAAAATTGAGAATTTTTTCAGAGCCCAATAGGGGTGGTTTGTAACTAAGCGGATTACCTTCGGCATCTGTTAACTTGATGATGGCTTTAGGATCCAGGTCGGTTCCATACTCCAGTAACCAGTTGTTGAAGTCATACATACCCAGCAATCCGAGTATTCCCATAAGCACCAGCCATCCTAAGAACCAGTTGGGGCTTATTTTTCCGAAAAAGCCTAAAATACCCAATAGGATTCCCAATCCTGCCATGCCTCCTATTACCAGTGGAAAAACGTTGAATTCCCACATTTCTTCAGGTTTGGGGATTTTCTTCATCCCTATATAATGATTGATACCATCTATATTCTGGATGTCAAATTCTTCTTCGCCTTCAATTCCTGCGATATAAATATCCATTCCAAGAGGATCTGGATATTGAGGTGCCTCAAGACGTATGTTCCATAAAGGATAAAAAAAGAGTCCCAGCAACAAAGCTGAACCGATTATCATTAAGGTTCCTGATATTTTCATTTCAAAAGTATTTTAGAAAAGAAAGCGGGTAGTAGACCCAACCCGCTTTCTTAATATTGAAGAGCTACATTAATAACTAATTAAACATATTACTCTCCGTCCAGTGTCCATTTAAGCGGTACATTGGAATTTTTTCCAGATACCCTTACATATCCCTGCATCTCCTGGTGAAGCGCAGAACAGAAATCTGTACAATAGAAAGGCCATACACCTTCCTTCTTAGGTTCCCAGGTAATTGTCTTTGTTTGTCCCGGCATGATCAATAATTCTGAAGTATTAGCCCCTATCATTGCAAAGCCGTGCGGTACATCAAAATCCTGCTCGAGGTTGGTCACATGGAAGTAAACCTTGTCTCCAACTTTAATTCCTTCAAGGTTATCTGGAGAGAAGTGGCTTCTCACGGTGGTCATGAATACATGAACCTCGTTTCCTTCACGAACCATTTTAGTGTCTGCTTCGCTCAGGGCAGCAAATTCATGCTTGTTCTCATCTAAACGATAGATCTTTTTAGAATTTGCTTTTACTTTATCGGCAGAGATACCGGCTGCGTAGTGCGGCTCCCCGTGAGTTGGGAAGTCAAGCAACAACTCCATCTTTTCACCTGAAATATCATATAATTGTGCAGAGTGCTCCAGTTCTGGTCCTGTAGGCAGGTAACGATCTTTGGTGATCTTGTTCATCGAGATCAGGTATTTACCTTCAGGGTTTCTTGAGTTTCCTCCTGGGATCATAAGGTGACCTACAGAGTAGTAACTTGGCTGTCTGTCCAATACTTCCCAGGTTCCTAATTTCCATTTTACAACTTCAGAAGAAATGAAGAAGGTTGTATAGGCATTTCCTTTACCATCAAACTCGGTGTGTAGTGGTCCAAGACCTCCTTCTTTTACAGTACCCGCAAGAGTAGATTCAAAATTAAGGATAGGAATTCCATAAGCTTCTCCGTCAAACTCTTTATTCTCGATAGCTTTCAGCATTTTAGAGAAAGAGTGAACGGTAAGGTCTGTAGACAGTTTTCCGTTTCCAACAATATACTCTCCTGAAGGATCTACGTCACAACCGTGTGGGGATTTTGGAGTAGGCATAAAATATACAGCTCCTTCAACATCTCTTGGATCAACCGTCAATACTTTGTTCATAATGGTAGAAGTGGCAGTATGAGTGCTATGATCATATACGTTATGAGCATACTCTGCATCTATTTCTTCACCACCACCATTGGCAACATATTCCTGGATCTTTTTCCAGTTTACGGCTGCAATGAAATCCTTGTCGTTTTGAGAAGCATTTACCTCCTGTAGGGTATGAGCTTCTTCGGTGTTATAAGTGGTAAAGAAGAACCATCCGTGAGAATCTCCACGACCGGGGTGAGAAAGGTCATAGTTGAATCCAGGCATCTTTAATTGGAAATCGATCTTCATGTGTCCTTCATCATCAACAGCGATAAAGGTAAGAGGGCCTTTGAAATTCCCTTTCATGTTCTCGATAGCCACATCTTCCTGTGGGTAAGGAACAGAGAAACGGGTTCCTGCCACAACGTATTCTGTATTCTCGGTCACGAAAGAAGAGGAGTGGTTTCCTGCACTGTGAGGAACTTCAATGATCTCTTCGGTCTCAAACGTTTCCAGACTGATACGGGCGATCCTTGGGGTGTTGTTCTCATTGATAAAAACCCATCGACCGTCAGTCTCTCCGTTAGTTTGAGAGATATCGGGGTGGTGAGAATCTCCCCATGGCACAAATCCGAAGGAAGTGTTCAACATAGGCTTGGTTTCTTCAGAATATCCATAACCTGAAGTCGGAAATTGAGAGAATACAGGGATCTCTTTAAGCATCCTTCCAGATGGAAGTCCATACACGGTAAGGTTACCGCTATATCCTCCCGAGATAAAAGCATAGAACTCATCATGTTCTCCCGGGGCTACATACACTCGTTCTGCAGCGTTAGATGCCATTGCACCACCGGTTTTGCTTTCCCTGGTTTTAGTGTCATCATCTCCGCAACTAACCATTACTAAAGAAAGAATGGCAATTGATAAAATAGAAGTTATTTTTTTCATTGGTTTATTTGTTATTTATTTTTTGGTAATATGACGGCGTCGACTACGTGTACCCATCCGTTACTGGCTTTTACGGTACCTAATATTTTGGCTCCCCCCACCAAGATGTCCTCACCTTCTCGTGTAATTTCTACGTTCTCACCGGAAGCCATGTAAAGCGTTCGCCCTTTTTCGATATTTTTATTAAGCATATCAACAGGGTAATTACTTGGAGCTACGTGGTTCTTAAGAATGTAGGCCAGTTTCTCTTTGTTTTCCGGTTTAAGAAGGTCTTCCACAGTTCCTTCGGGCAGTTTGTCAAAAGCTGCATTGGTAGGAGCAAACACTGTGAGAGGACCCACATTTACCAGGGCGTTTTGAACTTCGGCTGCTTCTACTGCAGCTACCAGTGTGGAATGATCTTCGGAATTGATCGCAACTCGAAGAGCATTTGGAGTTTCACTCTCATCATCAATGTAAGCCTGGCCTTTATTAGATTCCACCTGTACACTCTCCTTTTCATTAGGAGTTGTAGCTTCGGGAGTGGAAGGGCCCTCTTTACATGAAGTAAAAAGAAGGGCGGCACTAAAACTCAGGCTCAGAAATAAATGAATTGTTTTCATAAATATTTGGTTTTGATTAGTTGAAGCCAGTCACGGTAGAGGAGGGGGTATTAGTTCTCGGTGTCGTATTGTCTGAAATATTCAAGAATCGCACGTGCCTCTTCTTCAGAAAGACCCTGGTTTGCCATTACAGCCATGTTGGATTCTACTAAAAGTTTCTTGGCAATAGGATCTTCTTTGATCATCTGCTCAGGATTCAGGATCATGTTCATGATCCACTCAGGAGAACGTCTTTCTGTCACTCCCGATAATGCAGGACCAATGAATTTCTTGTCCATTTTGTGACAGGCAGAACACATGTTCTTGAAAAGTTCGGCACCCTTTGTTGCCATAGCAGCGTCAATATTGTCATTAACTTCTAATGACTTAATAGGACCAATCCCTTTATTGTCCATGTCATCTACCTCTGCAGTAGTTGTTACTGCTTCTTCTACTGTTTCCTTGGTTTGTTCAGGTCTGTCTGAAAGTTTGATCTTTTCTTTTTCTTCTTTTTCTCCACAACCAATTGCGAATAGAATTAGGAAAACTGATAGGATCTTAAATGTTAATTTCATGATAAAGGTTATTAATGTTATGCTGCAAAATTACGACATTTAATTAAATAAAGATAAAAAGGTCTTTAAATATTTTATTTTGTATTTTTCTCCTTTCAGAGAAAGGCGTTATTAAGGACAAATTTCTCCTAATTAAAATGTAAAAACTATGATCAAAATCAGGAATTGCTATCTTTGGCCTATAAATAGCGCTCGGGTAGAGCAGGTAAATGGAAATAACAAAACCCCCTTCTATGCTGTCAAGTTCAAGTAAATATGCGATAAACGCGGTCCTATACCTGGCAGTAAACGCCACCGAAATCAATAAAATTAGGGCAAGTGAAATTGCAGAGGCGATAAAAGTACCTTCTCCTTTTTTATCAAAACTATTGCAGACCCTTTCAAGAGAACATATCATTTCTTCCTCGAAGGGGCCTAAAGGAGGTTTTTATCTTACAGATGAAGAGAAACAACTTTACCTTATAGAGATCGTGAAAAGTATAGACGGGGTAGACCGTTTAGAAGATTGTGTACTGGGGCTTAAAAAGTGCAGTTCAGAAAAACCCTGTCCCGTGCATTTTTCTGTTCAGCCTTTCAAAAACAAATTTTTGAAAGAACTGGAGGAGAATACTATTGAATATTTCGCCGAAAAAGTAAAAAAAGGAGAGGCCTACCTATTTATATAAGGTAAGACCTCTCCTTTATAAATGCGTTCAAAAAATATCTTTAGGATATCATTGAAAATGTCTGCTTGGCTATTTCCAGTTCTTCATTAGTTGGGATCACCAGCACTTTAACCCTTGAATTTTCCTTACTTACTTCCCTGTTCTCTTTAGAACGAACTTTGTTCTTTTCTTCATCAAGCTCTATTCCCAGGAAGTCCATATCATTACAAACAAGTTTTCTTATTACATCACTGTTTTCCCCGATACCTGCGGTAAAAACGATCGCATCAAGGCCATTCATGGCAGCAGCATAAGCGCCAATGTATTTTTTGATCCTGTAGGCGTTCATGTCAAGTGCAAGCTGGCATTCCCGGTTTCCTTTTTCGGCCTGTTCTTCAATATCCCGAAGATCGCTGTACCCGGTTAAACCCAGCATTCCGCTTTTGTGATGCAAGAGGTCGCTCACTTCTTTTGCCGAGTACCCAAGCTGTTCGATGAGGTAAAAGATCACCGACTGGTCAATATCTCCGCTGCGGGTTCCCATAATGAGACCGTTCACCGGGCCAAACCCCAGGGAATGATCTACACTTTTGCCATTTTTGACCGCAGTAATACTGCATCCATTTCCTAAATGAACCGTGATTAATTTGGAATCTTTCTTTTGAAGTAATTCTGAGGCTTTTTCGGATACATATTTATGACTGGTACCGTGAAATCCATACACCTGGATGTGGTGCTTTTCATAGAATTCATTCGGAATGGCATAGCGATTGGCCTGTGAAGGAATGCTCTGGTGAAAGGCAGTGTCAAAAACAGCGACCTGTTTGGCTCCGGGAAAAATCTCTTCGGCTACCTCAATTCCATTAAGGTTTGGCGGGTTATGAAGCGGAGCGAGTGAAAAAAGATCTTTTACCGTCTCTTTTACTTTTTCATCAATCACAATGGTATCTGAAAAAGCATCGCCACCATGCACCACCCTGTGACCTATCGCAGGAATATCTGCAGGATCTTTAATGACCCCATTTTCTGGGTGCATTAGATATTTTGTGACTTCCTTTAGGGCTACAGAATGGTCCTTTACCTGCATTTCTTCGGAAGTGGAGAATTTTTCAGACTTATAATGAACCTTTCCCGATTCCTGTCCTATTCGTTCCACCAGTCCCGAGGCCAGCACTTCTTCTGAAGGCATGCTGATCAATTGAAATTTAAGAGAAGAACTTCCTGAATTTATTACTAATATATTTTTCATCTTACTTTTGTTGTTTCTGAAGAATACCTTTTAAAATGGGCATTTTCAGCATCTTATTTAAACCTTAAACATTTGTTTAAATTCCTTGTGCCTGAATGGCGGTAAGGATGACCGTATTGAATACATCATCGACAGTACAGCCGCGGCTAAGGTCATTTACCGGTTTGTTAAGCCCCTGCAGCATTGGGCCAATGGCCAAAGCACCTGTTTCTCTTTGTACAGCCTTATACGTATTGTTCCCCGTGTTAAGATCGGGGAAAATAAGAACGCTTGCCTGTCCTGCAACTTCAGAACCCGGTAATTTGCTTTTTCCAACATTTAGGTCAACGGCTGCATCATATTGGATTGGTCCTTCTATCTTAAGATCGGGACGCTTTCTTTTCACAATTTCCGTAGCTTCTCTTACCCGGTCCACATCTTCCCCTTTTCCTGAACTTCCGGAAGAGTAGGAGAGCATGGCTATTTTTGGCTCAATTCCAAA
>CAZNFK010000040.1:0-20792 GCA_964572365.1 uncultured Flavobacteriaceae bacterium
TAGACCTGTACATTGGCGGGAGCGAACATGCCACCGGTCACTTGCTGTATTCAAGGTTCTGGACGAAGTTTCTCTTTGACCGCGGAATGTTATCCGTAGACGAACCTTTTAAAAAGCTGATCAACCAGGGAATGATCCTGGGGACAAGCGCCTTTGTTTACAGGCTGGAAGGGGAGAATAAATTTGTTTCAAAAAATCTTTCAGATGCCCATAATGTACAGCCAATTCACGCTGATGTCTCTTTAGTGAATGCTTCAGACGAATTGGATATTGAAGGATTTAAAAAG
The DNA here is from genome assembly GCA_964572365.1 of uncultured Flavobacteriaceae bacterium. Taxonomy (GTDB): domain Bacteria; phylum Bacteroidota; class Bacteroidia; order Flavobacteriales; family Flavobacteriaceae; genus Salinimicrobium. The sequence continues at coordinate 288 of CAZNFK010000040.1, forward strand.
TGGCGTCCCGAATTCGCAAATGCTGAATTTATTACTGAAGATGGAAAGTACATTGTTGGCCGTGAGGTCGAAAAAATGTCCAAGTCCAAATACAACGTGGTGAATCCCGATGATATTTGTGAGGATTTTGGTGCTGATACTTTAAGGATGTACGAGATGTTCCTGGGGCCCCTGGAACAGGCCAAGCCATGGAATACCGCCGGGATCACCGGAGTCCATAACTTCCTGAAGAAATTATGGAAACTGTACCACAATGGTGAGCAATTCGAAGTTTTGGATGCGAAAGCTTCCGCAGAATCATTGAAGAGCCTGCACAAAACGATCAAAAAAGTGACAGAGGATATTGAGAATTTCAGTTTCAATACTTCGGTTTCCACTTTTATGATCTGCGTGAATGAGCTCACCGCTCAAAAATGCAATTTTAGGGAAGTTTTGGAGCCGCTGGCAGTTTTGATCGCGCCGTATGCCCCTCACATTGCCGAAGAGCTTTGGCAGAAATTAGGGCATGACACCTCTGTAGTCATGGCAGCCTATCCTGTCTTTGAAGAAAAGTACCTGGTGGAAAGTACCAAGGAATATCCCATTTCGTTTAACGGGAAAATGAGGTTTACGCTGGAACTTCCGCTTGACATGAGCAAGGACGAGATCGAGAAGACAGTGCTGGAGAATGAAAAGACACAACAGCAACTTAATGGACGCCAACCTAAAAAGGTGATCGTGGTGCCCGGCAAGATCGTTAACATCGTTGGCTAAGGCCGCAGCAGCAGCCGAACAGACAAATTTTCAGTCATTTTAAAAAATACAAATTGGCTGGATTTTTGTTTATACATTTACACGTATTTAAAAACATTCAGAAACTATGATGGGATATTATTTAATTGCTATTCTCATTTTTATTGTGAGCATGTATGTGAGCAATAAACTTAAAAGTAAATTCAAGCACTATTCTAAAGTGCACCTGCAAAACGGGATGAGTGGTCGTGAGATCGCTGAAAAGATGCTGGCCGATAACGGGATCAATGACGTGAAGGTTATTTCTACCCCGGGTATGCTGACAGACCATTACAACCCTGCAAAAAAGACGATCAATCTAAGTGAGGCGGTATATACTCAACGCAACGCTGCAGCCGCCGCCGTGGCAGCTCACGAATGCGGGCACGCCATTCAACATGCGAATGCATATAGCTGGCTGCAAATGAGGAGCAAGCTGGTGCCTGTGGTAAGTGTGGCTTCCAGGTTCTCACAATGGGTGATCTTTGGCGGATTAATGCTAATGGCTACTACCGCTATGGGAAGTACCGTCCTGTTGATTGGGATAATCATGTTTGGTTTGGGAACCCTTTTCAGCTTTATCACCCTTCCTGTAGAATATGATGCGAGTAACAGGGCATTGGCGTGGCTGGAAACTGAGAACATGCTAAACTCACAAGAACATAAAGCAGCGGAAGATTCCCTTAAATGGGCTGCCAGAACATATGTGGTAGCTGCAGTTGGTTCTTTGGCAACTTTGTTATACTTCTTGAGTATCTATATGGGAAGAGACTAAAAGGAAAAAATATAATACTGAAAAAGGCGCCAGTGGCGCCTTTTTTTATTTTTATTCCCCGTGTTTGATGCGTTCATCGATCAACTTCAGGGCGATTCCGTCTGTACCCATGAGATCGAACATCTCTAGGATCCTTCGGAATTGGTTCTCTTCTTCCATTTGCTCATGAACGAACCATTGCAGGAAGTTTTCAGAAGAGAAATCCTGTACTTTACGGCACTTGGCCACTATGTTATTGATCGATTTGGTGATAGCGATCTCCTGGTCTAAAGCAGATTCAAAGATCTCCTGCAGAGAATTGAAGTCGTGCAGAATATTATTCACCTCGGGAGAATAAGCGGTACCACCATTCTCGTTGATGAACCTGAAGATCTTCATCATATGTTCCCTTTCCTCTTCAGCCTGTTTGTACAGGTACTCGGCACTACCCACAAGTCCATTGTGGTCACACCAGGAGGCCATAGCCAGGTAAGCTGCAGAAGAGTGTGCCTCTTTGGAGATCTGCTCGTTGAGCATATCCATAATATCCACGTTAATTCCGATTTTTTGGCGAACTATATCTTTCATGATTTTTCGTTTTTCCTAAAATTACGGAAAAACAAGGTCCTTTCCTGAAAGAACAGGATATTTATACTTAATCTAAATATATGGTGATCAGGAATGTGTGACCAGGGAGTTTAGCTCCAGCATTCCAAATGTGGCTTTTACAAGCTCTTTGAGCTCAACGACCTGTAAAGTATCCAGGATAAAAAGATGTTCCCGGTTGCACAAGGTGAGAATTTCCACCCCATTGTAATTGAGATCTTTGTCAAAATGGGAATCCAGATCAATTTTTTGAACCTTTTGTCTCAAGGAGAGTAACTGGCAGAAACTAAGTTTCACTGTCTTGTGCCCAAAATCAATGTAAAAGCAGCGATTGCGATCACATTGATAAGAGGCGTAGTAATATGATTTGAAAAGTAAGTTCATTCCGGGGTCAAAAGTAATTCTTATTTAGATTTGTTCCAAACAAACCGGAAACGAACATTGTTAAATCTGATCACAATCATAAAAAAGCAGCCCCGAATATCTTTTCGGGGCTGCTTACTCAAATTTTATTGAAATTCTAATTACCTACTTCTCCAAAAGGATTGTAGCCCAGGTATTCTTTTTCCTCTTCCCGAAAGACGATGCCGGTCTCAGCAAGTTCCTTTAAGATGGGCTCATACACCTCTTTTGTGATAGGCAGTTGCACTCCCGGGGTGGTAATAGTTCCATTCAGGATCTTAAGGGCGGCAATGGCAACCGGTAGGCCAACAGTACGGGCCATGGCGGTGTGGCTCTGGTCTTTTCCGATATTTACCATAGTGGCATCGATCTGCTTTTTCTCGCCATTTAGTTCGTAACCGAACTTGTGATACATCACGATCATGTCTTTGTCATCTGCTGCCAGGGACCATTTATCCATCAATATCTTCTGAAGGATCTGGGCCGGAGTGGCATTTTTAAGCCCCACTTTTTTATTTGGATTGAAAATGTCAAGCTCGAGCAGTTTTTCCCACATGATGTCGTCCTGGTCGATCTTCAGGTTATGGCGGAATTTAAGTTCTACCGAATCTGTCGGTGAATAAGGAAGGAAAGAATTAACGAAGTCGCGGTAGCTCATCTCTTCGGAATTTTCCATCACGTAACTGTCATCTGTTAATCCCAGCTGCACGAACATGTTCCAGGCCTTGCTGAAGCCCACTCTTCTAATGGTTCCTCGATAAAGTGTAAGTACATCATCAAGGCCATAGATGCTTTTGTACTTAAGGGAATTCCTGTTGGCGTAGACTTCAAACTTTCCGTAGTCTTTGACCTCGATGAATTCGGTTCTTCTAAAAAGTCGGTTGTAGGGAATGTATTTGAATTTCCCTTCCTGCAGGAATTTCGCTACCCCACCCTGACCGGCAACAACGACATTGCGAGGGTTCCAGGTAAACTTGTAGTTCCAGAGGTTGGTATCGCTTTCGGGAGCTACGAGGCCACCGGTAAAGGATTCGAAAAGCAGCATTTTTCCGCCGGCATCGCGAATGCGGTCTATCACCTGCATCGCGCTCATATGGTCAATTCCGGGATCCACTCCTATTTCATTCATAAAGACCAGGCCTTTCTTCTTCACTTCCTCGTCCAGCAGCTCCATTTCTTCGCTGATGTATGATGCGGTGACCATATTCTTTCTGAAGTGAAGGCAATCTTTCGCAACTTCTATGTGAAATCTCGCCGGGAGCATGGAAATGACAATGTCAGCCTCTTTTACCGCTTTTTCGCGTTCTTCTTTTACAAATATATCGAGGCTAATGGCTTTAGCATTAGAATGGTCTCCTGCAAGTTTCTGTGCACTTTCAAGTACGAGGTCACCAATGATAAGCTGAAGGTTTTCGGAATTAGATTTTTTAAGGAGGTAATCGATTAGTACCGCGGTAGATTTACCGGCACCCACAATTAGTATTTTTCGCATAAGGTTTAAGTTGTAAGTTTGTTGTTTGTTTGGATAACGAATGTAGTTAATTGCGGACGTCTTTAAAAATCTACCATGAACAGAAATCTATTAATAGCAGGATCTTTCTTCGGAATGATCGGGATCATTATTGGAGCTTTTGCCGCCCACGGATTAAAACCCCTCTTGACTTCTGAAAATATCCTCACCTTTGAAACCGGCGTTAAATACCAGATGTACAGCGCGTTATACTTACTGGTTTTGAGTGGGTTAACCGTGGTATCTGAAAAAGTTAAAAAAATCTGTTTTTATTTAACAGTAGTTGGAATCGTCTTTTTTTCAGGGAGTATTTTCCTACTGGCGACAAATTCGTTGTCATCTTTTGATTTTCGGGTCATTGCATTGATAACTCCGGTGGGCGGAACCTTACTTATTTCAGCTTGGATAGTCCTGTTAATCAGTGTTATTAAGTTAAAAAAGAAATAAAAGAAATAGTGCCCCTCTGTTTCTTTAGAAGATTTTCTACTTTTGTTCCCCTAAGATAAACACACAACTTATACAATTTATGTTGGCAAAAAAACAACTTACGAAAACGATTGCGCTGGAAAAATACGGAATTAAGAATGCTCAGGTGAACTATCAGCTGTCTCCTGAAGAGTTGCACAAGATCACCATTGAAAAAGGACAGGGAGTGGAAGCCGCTTCCGGGGCTTTGGCGGTGAACACAGGAGAATTTACCGGTCGCTCTCCTAAAGACAGGTTCATTGTAGAAGATGACATCACCAGGGACAAAGTATGGTGGGGAGATATAAATATTCCTTTTGATGCCGATAAGTTTGACGCGCTTTATAATAAAGTAACAGATTATCTTTCAGGAAGGGAAGTTTTTGCAAGAGATTCTTATGCCTGTTCAGACGATAAGTACAGACTCAACATCAGGGTGATCAATGAATACCCGTGGTCTAATCTTTTTGCCTACAACATGTTTCTTAGGCCTCATGGAAAAGAGCTGGAGAACTTCCAGGAAGACTGGTTGATCGTAAATGCGCCCGGATTTGAAGCCGATCCTGAAGTTGACGGTACGCGACAGCATAATTTCGCGATCCTAAACTTCACCAGGAAGATCGCTTTGATCGGTGGAACCGGTTACACGGGGGAGATCAAAAAAGGAATTTTTTCGGCCCTTAACTTTATCCTGCCTGTAGACAAAGATACATTGCCAATGCACTGTTCTGCCAACGTTGGGGAAGAAGGAGATACAGCCATCTTTTTCGGACTTTCGGGAACAGGTAAGACCACTTTATCTGCAGATCCTGAAAGAAGGCTTATTGGTGATGATGAGCACGGGTGGACCAAAGAGAACAAGGTATTCAACTTTGAAGGAGGATGCTATGCCAAGGTTATCAATCTTTCCGAAGAAAATGAACCCGATATTTATCGTGCGATCAAACCGGGAGCTATCCTTGAAAATGTGATCCTGGATGAAAACGGTGAAGTTGATTTTGAAAGTACCGAAATTACCCAGAACACGCGGGTAAGTTATCCAATTCACCATATTGATAATATTCAGACTCCGTCTATAGGAGAGAATCCAAAAAATATATTTTTTCTTACCGCAGATGCCTTTGGAGTATTGCCTCCCATCAGCAAACTAACTCCGGGACAGGCTGCTTATCACTTTATTAGCGGGTACACCGCGAAAGTTGCAGGAACCGAAGCCGGAATTGATGAGCCGGTACCAAGTTTTTCTGCTTGCTTTGGAGCGCCTTTTATGCCGCTCCACCCCACGAAATATGCAGAAATGCTGAGTGCGAAAATGAAGGAGAACAAGGTGAATGTATGGCTGGTGAATACCGGATGGACCGGTGGTCCTTATGGTGTTGGTTCCCGAATGAAGCTTAGGTATACCAGAGAAATGATCTCTTCTGCACTGGAAGGAAAACTGGATAATGTAGAATTTGAGCAACATCCGATCTTTGGATTGGCAATGCCAAAAGAATGTGAAAATGTTCCTACTGAAGTATTGAACCCCAGAAATACCTGGAGTGATAAGGAAGCTTACGATAAAAAAGCAAAAACCCTTGCCGAATCCTTTAAAAGGAACTTTGAGAAATTTGAAAAGCAGGCAAATGAAGAGATCCTCTCGGGAGCTCCAAAGACAGCCTGATTTTGATTAGTTGTGATTCATAAAAAAGACCGGCATTTGCCGGTCTTTTTGTTTTAATAGAAGAAGCGAGTTAATGATGCTTCTTGTTCTGTTCTTTGATATATTTTTCCAGTGCCATGGTCATGGATGGAGTCTCGGGCGTGGGTGCCTGGATGTTCACCGTTAGGCCATGCTCTTTTGCTGCCTTAACCGTGGTATTTCCAAATACAGCGATCCTTGTATCATTTTGTTTGAAGTCGGGGAAGTTCTCAAACAGAGATTTGATTCCGCTGGGGCTAAAGAAAACCAATATGTCATAAAATACTTCTCTAAGGTGGGAAAGGTCACTCACTACGGTTTTGTAAAAAACTGCCTGTTTCCAGTCAACACCAAGTTTATTTAGGGTTTTAGGAACATCCGGCTTCAGCATGTCTGAAGAAGGAAGTAAAAATTTTTCGTTCTTATATTTCTTTATGAGAGGGGAAAGTTCAGCAAATGTTCTTTTCCCAACATAGATCTTCCGCTTACGATAAACCACATACTTCTGAAGGTAATAGGCCACAGCCTCGCTCTGGCAAAAGTATTTAAGGGTGTCGGGCACTTTGTACCTCATTTCTTCAGCGATACGAAAGAAATGATCTACAGAATTTCGACTGGTAAGAATGATAGCGGTGTATTTTGAAAGATCAACTTTTTGTTGCCTTACGTCCTTGGAGGAAACTCCCTCTACGTGGATAAAAGGGATAAAATCGATTTTTACTTTTTGTTTTTCTTCAAGATCAAAATAAGGGGAATTTTCAACCTTCGGTTCTGGCTGAGAAACCAAAATTGTTTTCACTTTCATATACGTTTTCTTTTATTCACCTTACAGCTTTGTAATTAGCTTATATAAAATAAAATAAGGTCCAATTTCGAGAGCGCAAAGATACAAAATAAAATAAAACCATCTGCTCAAAATAAACTGTTGATTTTTCCTGTAAAGACTTGCGAGGGTAATAAAATTCATAAAAAGCAGGATCCCAATGCATATGTAGAGGGCCATGAGAGTTGGTTCCCAAATATAAATAAAGGCCATGCATAAAGGAAGCAGCACCAGAGCCATGAAGTTTCGGTAGCTCAATTTGTAGAACTGGTAATAATTGATTCTTTTATCGATCGCAACGATGTTGGCAAGGATCTTTTCGATCGAGAATTTGAATAGCACAAAAGCGGCATAAGCGGTAGCTATCCTCAGGTATAGAACTTTAGGCCGGTCGGGGACTTCATTCGTTATTCCGTTATAAAAGATAAAGATGAAAAGCGCGACTGTGATCACGTTTACCGTAAAAAAAAGCAAATTGAAAGGATGAAAGATCTTGGGATCTTTACCTTTTAGAAGGAGGTATTTGTCTGTGGCGAATAACAAGACAAAATGGTTGAAGCGCTGGGGGAAGGTATATTTCGCGGCCACCAGGACAACCATTACTAATAACAATAGAATAGTGATCCAATCTTGCGCAATAACATGTCTTTCTATGGCTTCCAACCGAAATTATTTTCTACAAAGGTAAAATTAATACGATTAAAAGCGTTCCCAAAACTTAAATGTAAACCTTAAATTTGGTTACATTTGTCCAAAAGAATTTTATGCCAGATGGGATTGTTATAATACCCACCTACAACGAAAAGGAAAACATTGAGCGCATAGTAAGGAATGTATTTTCATTGCAGCGCAACTTCCACATTCTTGTGGTAGATGATAACTCTCCTGATGGTACAGCCGCAATAGTAAAGGATCTGCAAAAGGATTTTGAAGATCGGCTTTTTCTGCTTGAGAGAAGAGAAAAATCAGGTTTGGGAACTGCATACATCGAAGGGTTTAAATGGGTCCTGAAAAGAGCGTATAAGTACATCTTCCAAATGGATGCCGATTTCTCCCATAACCCGAATGACCTTATAAGGCTTTATAATGCCTGCAAAAGAGAAGGTGCAGATGTGGCGATCGGGTCCCGGTACAAAACGGGGGTGAACGTGGTGAACTGGCCAATGAGCAGGGTGCTGCTGTCCTGGCTGGCTTCTAAATATGTGAGGCTTATAACCGCTATGCCTGTAGAGGATACTACAGCCGGATTTGTTTGCTACAGGAGAAAAGTGCTGGAGAGGATACACCTTAATAAAATAAAGTTCGTAGGATATGCTTTTCAAATAGAAATGAAATTCAAAGCCTATCTAGCTAAATTCAAAATAGTAGAAGTTCCGGTTATATTTACTGACAGAACCCGGGGAACTTCGAAAATGAGCGGTTCCATCATATGGGAAGCGGTATTTGGAGTTGTGAAAATGAAGTTTAATAGTCTGTTTAACAAGATGACGATATAATGAAGAAGGTACTTATTAAGAACGCACGAATTGTAAACGAAGGTTCCATAATAGAAGGGGATGTTTTTATTGAAGACGGAATTATTACAGAGATTTCATCCAGTATAAGTGCCAAATCTCCGGAACTTACGATAGTTGACGCTGAAGGAAACTACTTACTACCGGGATTGATTGATGATCAGGTGCATTTCAGAGAGCCGGGGCTGACCCATAAAGAAACCATACAGGGAGGGTCAAAAGCTGCAGTAGCCGGAGGCATCACATCCTTCATCGAAATGCCGAATACCCAGCCGCAAACTACGACTATTGAACTCCTTGAGGAGAAGTTTAAACTGGCAGAGAAAACTTCTTATGCCAATTATTCATTCATGTTTGGCGGAACGAATGACAACCTGGAAGAGATCAAAAAAATTGACCCTAAAACAACAGCGGCCTTAAAACTCTTTTTAGGATCTTCAACGGGTAACATGTTGGTTGATGATGAAAAGGTCTTGGAAAAGATCTTTAAGGAATCACCGGTATTGATCGCCGCACATTGCGAAGATGAAACAACCATCCAAAAGAACCTGCAGGAGTGTATCGAGCGCTATGGAGATGATATTCCTATTGAACTCCACCCAAAAATAAGAAGCGAGGAAGCCTGTTATCTTTCTTCTTCCAGGGCGGTAGCCCTTGCAAAGAAAACAGGTGCAAGACTGCATGTTTTCCATATTTCCACGGCAAAGGAGCTGAAGCTTTTTGAGAATAAGAAACCTTTAAAAGATAAAAAGATCACTGCTGAGGTTTGTATTCATCATTTGTGGTTTAATGATCAGGATTATGTGAAAAAAGGAACTTTGATCAAATGGAATCCTGCTGTTAAGACCGAAAAAGACCAGGAAGCTCTATTAAAAGCGGTACTGGAAGATAAGATAGATGTGATAGCGACAGACCATGCACCTCATACTCTGGAGGAGAAGAAGAATGTGTACACCAAGGCGCCAAGTGGAGGGCCGCTGGTGCAGCACGCACTTCCGGCTATGTTGCAGTTCTATCACCAGGGGAAGATATCTCTGGAAAAGATCGTGGAAAAGATGTGCCACAACCCGGCTATCTTGTTCCAGATCGAGAAACGGGGATTTATAAGGGAAGGTTACAAGGCCGATCTTGTCCTGGTTGACCTTAACGCGCCATGGAGTGTGCAACCGGGGAATATTCTATATAAATGTGGCTGGTCACCTTTTGAAGGAGTGACCTTTAAATCGAGGATCACTCATACTTTTGTAAATGGAAACCTCGTTTATAAGAATTTTCAATTCACGCCATTCGTAAAAGCCGAACGATTAAAGTTTGATCGCTAAAATGAGACAGCTGTTCCTTTTATTGTTTCTGATCCTCCTGGTTGGATGCCAGGATATTAAAAAAACGCCCAAACCCGATGATCTTATTCCCAGGGAGAAAATGGTGGATGTTCTTACCGAGATCTCCTTATTGCACGGGGCGCGCAGTTACAATATGAACCTGTTGGAGGAAAAAGGAATAGATCCCAATCGCTACATTTATGAAAAGTATGAAATTGATAGTCTTCAGCTGGTAAAAAGCAATGATTACTACGCCGCGAATTACAATATCTATCAGGAAATCTACAGTGATGTAAAAGAGAGATTGGAGTCCCTAAAAGTAGAATACGACACCTTGAGGGAAAGAGAAGAAAGAAGGAAAGATTCCCTGAGGGAACTGGAAAGAGATTCTTTAAAGCCGGACAGTATTAACAGCCCTAACAGAGATACCCTGTTGCTTAAGAAATTGAAACGGAGAGATAAACAACTCCCGCATCCTATTTCTCGTCGCGATTCTATTCGTTAATTTCCCGTTTGAACTTATTTCCCGTAGCTACTATAACATTTCTCATAGGGGTGAACTGAAAGTTGAAGGTAGAAGATAATTTTTCATTGCTGTAAAAACTGTCTTCAAATGCTGTTCTTGCCGAATGACGGTTAAGCTTTCTGTTTTTTCCTGAAAAAGGTCCGGTAAGTTTTTCGAATATCCATCCAAGGTAGATCATCCAGGGTTTCAGAAGCTTTTTTGGAGCGGGTTTGTCCAGGCTTTGCGCTACCCAGTCAAAAATTTCTTTAAAGGACAGGTTTTCTGATACCACTATGAAAGCTTCATTCTCAACCTGAGATTTCATCGAAAGCTGCATGATCTTCACTACATCTTCAACGCCCACAAAGCCGGTAGTTTTTGGGATATAGTATTTAAGTCCGGAATGAATTCTTTTAAACATCTCTCCGCTGCCGCTGTTCCAGAAACCGGGGCCTATGATGATCCCGGGATTGAGGATCACTACCGGAATGCCCTCCTGGCTGGCACGCCACACTTCCATCTCGGCCCCATACTTCGTAATAGCATACATGGTATGGTCATTTTCCTTGTTCCACGGTGAAGTTTCAGAAATGAGATTTTCACCGGGTTTTTTATCAAGGGTGGCAATAGAGCTTACAAAACAGAGTTTCTCCACTTTATTCCTAATGCAGAAGTTGACCACATTCGCTGTTCCCTCAATGTTCACCTTCCGAAGCCGTGAATCTTCCGAAGGATCAAAAGAGATCAAAGCCGCGCAATGATACACTTTTGTTATCCCGGTAAAAGCTTGATCCAGTGAGGGGACATCGGTGATATCAGCTTTTTGCCAGGTTATTTGTTGAAAAAGCCTGTTGGCTTCTTCTTCGGAATTTGTGTAGGAAAAGACCTTTTTGACGGCCTCGAGGCTTGCTTCATTTCTATAGATAGCCCTGGGTTTTTCACCCGACCTTACAAGATCGAGCAGTAAATGCGAACCCACCAAACCTGTGCCTCCGGTAACTAGAATCATTCGGTAAATATAAAGAAATCCGCTTAGGAAAAATGATGGTTTATGGTATCTTTACGGCTGTTTTTATTTCAAAAGAGTAAGCATGAAAAAGAATTTTGTAGAAGAATTGACCTGGAGAGGAATGATCCACGATGTGATGCCCGGCACCGAAGAGCATTTACAGGAAGGACTTAGAGCAGCTTATGTGGGAATAGATCCAACTGCCGACTCCCTGCATATAGGCCACCTGGTTGGCGTGATGATGTTGAGGCATTTCCAAATGTGCGGACACAAGCCGGTAGCGCTTGTAGGGGGAGCAACCGGAATGATAGGAGATCCTTCAGGAAAATCTAATGAAAGAAACTTGCTGGATGAGGCTACTTTGCTGCACAACCAAAATTCTTTAAAAGCCCAGCTTTCCAGATTCCTTGATTTTGAAAGTGATTCTGAAAACGCTGCAGTGCTGGTGAACAACTACGACTGGATGAAGAACTTCTCCTTTTTGGAATTCATCCGGGATGTAGGAAAACACGTCACCGTTAACTATATGATGTCTAAGGACAGCGTGAAAAAAAGATTGTCTTCAGATTCTTCCGAAGGAATGTCTTTTACAGAATTCACTTACCAGCTGGTGCAGGGTTATGATTTCCTGCACCTCTATAGAGAATTGAACTGTACGCTGCAAATGGGTGGTAGCGACCAATGGGGAAATATCACCACCGGTACAGAACTGATAAGGAGAATTGGAGATGGCAAGGGATATGCCCTTACCTGCCCGTTGATAACCAAGGCAGACGGTACTAAATTCGGGAAGACCGAAAGCGGAAACATATGGCTGGATGCTGAAAGGACCTCTCCATACAAGTTTTACCAGTACTGGCTGAACACCAGCGATGAGGATGCCGAAAGATTCATTAAGATCTTCACGTTCCTTCCCAAGGAAGAGATAGAAGCCCTTGTGGCCAAACACCAGGAAGAACCTCACCTTCGTGGTTTACAGCGTAAACTCGCCGAAGAGATCACCGTGATGGTGCACTCCCGTGAAGACTACGACAATGCTGTGAAGGCATCTGAAGTATTATTTGGAAAGAGTACTGCCAGCGACTTAAAAGGTCTCAATGAAGCCACTTTTTTAGATGTTTTTGAAGGGGTGCCCCAGGCTAAAGTAAACCGGGAAGATATTGAAAATGGGTTGGACATGATCGCTGCTCTCTCGGCCAAAACAGACTTTTTGAAATCTAATGGAGAAGCGAGGAGAGCTCTAAAAGAAAATTCCATTTCAGTAAATAAGGAAAAGGTGGGAGAGGATTACACGATCACTCCGAATGATCTATTGAATGACAAATATGTGATCATCAATAAAGGAAAGAGAAATACCTATATCATAAAAGTGGAGTAAAAAGAAAACCCCCACGTTGCCGGGCGGCGAACTAAGGGGGCTTCTAACTAACCAACCAATTATGAAAACATAATCTAACCGTAAGTTAAGTCGTCTAAAAATCAATACCTTACACTTGCGGTTAATTTTTTTTGTTAAAATATAAGAAGGTTGCATCCCCTTATGTCGCTGTTGTCGAATCGGCCAAGGATCTCAGTCTTTCCACCTTCTAAATTTTTTCCGAGGTCTTGGGTAGCAATAAAAGAACAGGAGTTTATATTTGCCAGGTCTATCACGTTTATACCACCCGATTTACCTTCGGGAAGCAAGCTCATGGCATCTTCAGGATCTCGAATGAGGATCTTCATCCATGGCGGGCATTCAAAAATGCCCTCTCCCACCGAATATGCCTGGGACAGCAATTCGGTCATTCCATATTCACTGTGTATTTTTTCCACACCAAAACCTTTCTTTAGTTCATTGTGAAGTTCGGTCCTTATCATCTCTTTTCGGCGGCCTTTCATTCCGCCGGTTTCCATGATGATCGTATTTTTCAGCTTAAAAGAGAAGCTCTCAACCAGGTCGAGCAAGGCAAAAGAAACCCCTATCAAAAGTATTTTTTGTTCCTGATGCTCAAGAAGTTCTATTTTCTCTCTGAGCGCTTTGAGATCATGAAGATAGAATCCACTGTGAGGATTCTTGCTTTTTTTTATGAGATCGTCAACCATGTAAATTAGGGACGACCCTTCGCGTTCCAGGTACGAGGGGAGAAGGGCGAGCACGGCATAGTCTTCCACACTTCCGTAGAAGTGATCAAAGCCTCTGCGAAAACTTTCTACATAGATCGACAGGTCGGTAACGAAATGTTTGCTGGTTTGTTGCCCGGTGGTGCCACTACTGGTGAAGATCTTTTCTGAAGCACTCTCGGTACTGACAATTTTATGGGTTTTAAAGAACTCTATGGGCAGAAACGGGATATCTTCAGGAGTCTTTACCTCTTTTGGCGGTCTTTTCAAAAGGTCACAGAATTGCCTGTAAACCCTGTTGTTAGAATACTGCAATCTGAATATTTCCAGAGTCCGAAGTTCAAAGTTATCGGGATCTGTGATAGAAAAAATGTCGAATGGGTTGTGCATGCTCATAGGTCAACGCACAAAGGTACTGAAAAGGGTTTTTTCTGAAGAGATTTTTGAAGGCAGGTAGATTACCGAACTACCAGCTTACGCGTGGCGGAACTTTTGCCTTCCTGGATTTTCATGATGTATACCCCGGGATCAAGGGATGAAATGTTGAGTTCATTGCCGGCGAGATTGGCCGAGAGTATATTTTTTCCTAACACATTATAGATCTCCACGATCTTGGATTTATTGCTTTTGGTGATGATATATACTTTTTGTCCCGAAGCGGGATTAGGATAAATGGAAAGCCCCTCTATAGGAAGTTCTTTAAAAGATGTTGAGGTGGTAGTTGCTGTGGTAGAAATCTGAGCAGTAGCCGTTTCTGCATACAGCAAAAGGCTAAAGATCAAGAAGAAAGACACGTAGATTTGTTTCATTTTCAGCAAGGTATTAAATCAAAATTACAATAAAAATTTCAAAAATTAGACCAAAGCATCTATCGTATAACGTTAAAGTCCCCTTAAAAAACAATAAAAATAAATGACAGGTCGTTACGCTTCAGCTTCAAAAAATGAGCCGAAAATCAACTTTTTGAAGTATTTATTTTTCCGCAGGTTTTAATTCAATATCATCTCAAGGTTACCAGATAGTTAACAATTAGTTCCAGGGGCCCATCAATTAATATTATCTTTACATTTACGGGAGTTTAAGGAACTTTTGATGAAAAAGAAAGACATCTGTATTCTTCTGGTTGATGATGAACCGGACATAATTGAGATCATTCGTTATAACCTTTCTTCCGAAGGTTATAAAATAGTCACAGCTGAAAATGGTAAACAGGCCTTAAAGGTGGCTAAAAAGGAAAAACCGCAGCTCATTATCCTGGATGTGATGATGCCGGAAATGGATGGGATCGAAACCTGTACGCAATTAAGAAATGAACCTGATCTTAAAGAGACCGTGATCACTTTTCTTACGGCACGGGGTGAGGATTATTCTCAAATGGCCGGCTTTGATGCGGGGGCCGATGACTACATTACCAAACCCATAAAGCCAAAGGTCCTTACCAGTAAAGTGAAAGCCTTACTTAGACGGTTTAGGGCAGGTGAGGCTAAAGGTGCCGATACCCTTAACGTGAGCGGCCTCCACATTAACAGGGATGAATATAAAGTATTGAAGGGCGAGGAAGAGATCATGTTGCCGCGTAAAGAATTTGAATTGCTTTATCTTTTGGCGTCCCATCCCGGCCGGGTTTATAAGAGAGTGGAGATCATGGAGAAGATATGGGGCAATGAAGTCGTTGTGGGAGATCGCACCATAGATGTACACATAAGAAAACTACGGGAGAAGATCGGAGATGAGAAAATTCAGACGATAAAAGGTGTAGGTTATAAGTTTGTGGAATAATGCCAAGTAATTTTAGAAGATCATATAAGTTCGCGGCGAAGACTTCTCTTTACCTAACCCTGTTCATGACGATATTTTCGGCGGGGTTCCTGGTGTTTTCAGGATTATTCTCTCTTAAATTGATACTTCTGTATGCCGCGTCCTGTTTGATCTTTTCCTTTTTGATCATTCAGTACAGGGTAGAATTCTTCATTTACAAAAAGATCAAAAAGATCTATGAAAATGTAAGTTTGTTAAGTTCCTCTGCACTTGACCCCGAAGAGATGACCCTTACAGATATGACTACGCTCTCAAGGGAAGTTGAAAAGTTTGCCGAAGGTAAAAAGCTGGAGATCGAAGCACTCAAACTCCGGGATGACTATCGAAAGGAATTTATGGGAAACATCTCACATGAACTAAAAACACCATTGTTTACCGTACAGGGATATATCGAAACGCTGCTGGACGGCGCCATGAAAGATAAAAAGGTTAGGAAAAAATACCTTACCCGGGCGGCAAAAGGAGTGGAAAGGCTTATTTATATTGTGAGAGATCTTGACATGATCACCAAGCTCGAAACGGGGGAATTAAGGCTGAAAAAGGAAAATTTCGACCTTGTGGAGTTAGTTCAGGGGGTGTTTGATCTTCTGGAAATGAAGGCGGCCAAAAAGAATATCACCCTTGTTTTTGATACCGAATATGAGCCGGTAATGGTTTATGCCGACAGGGATCGAATTCAGCAGGTGTTGACCAATTTAATCGTGAATTCCATTAAATATGGTAAGAACGACGGCACCACCGAGGTGATGATCGAAAACCGATCCAAAAATAAATTGATCGTTCGTGTGAGCGATAATGGCGAGGGAATTGAAAAGGTTCACATTCCTAGGCTTTTTGAGAGGTTTTACCGTGTTGATAAGAGTGGCTCCCGTAAGGAAGGAGGATCAGGGTTGGGTCTTTCTATCGTGAAACACCTCATTGAGGCTCATAAGGAGCGGATTTTTGTAGAAAGTACCCCCGGAGTTGGAAGTGAATTTTCATTTACCCTCAAAAAGGCTAAAAAGTCCGGAAAAACTGCAGGTAAACCCGGGGTCGCTTAATCCGTAGAATTTATCGGCTTTCTCCAGCAGGGCAGGAGTGAATTCGTCTTGTGAACAGGAGGCGGCTATTCCCAGTTTGGTCATTCTCGAGGCCAGGTATTCCTGCTCGAATTGTCCCGGAGTGGGAATAAAAAAAGCTTTTTTCTCCAGCCTTGCCAAATCCATTAAAGTGGTGTAGCCAGATCTTGAAACGATGAGTTTGCTGGCATTAAGGGCTTCTTCCAGTTCAGTTCCAAACATATAATTACGAATGCTGATGTTCGAATTATTACTGCTGAAGTTTTTTTCCTCATTTATAACTCCTCTTACGAAAAGGATCTTTTGCCGGGTATCCTTAAACGCCTCAAGGAGTTTTTGCTCTAACAGGGTCCTTTGGGGTTCGGGACCCGAAAGAAGCACCATCACATCATATTTTGGTGGAAGAATTTCTCTTTTTTCAAACCTGCTAAGAATGCCGATGTATTTGATGTTCTCTCCCGTGTTTCGAAGATGTCCAAGGGTGCCGCTGAGGTTCCTGGAACCCGGCGCATCTGGAACCCAGCATTCGTCGAATTTCCTGATGTATTTTTGGTACAATTTACTGCTGAGGTAGGTGGTGTTGCCCGAAAGGACATTAAGTTGGTGCGTGATGAAAACATTAGTAAGATGCTTATAACGCACCCCAAAACGACTATCCGAAATTATGCCGGACAGGTTTTCCTCTTCCACAAGTCTTTTGGTAGCCTGCTTCTCTTTTTTGATGTTTTTCAGAATTGAGGGGGTATCCATCAGCAATTTCCATTTTAAAAGGCTGCCTTTGGTGGTATAGGTGATGTTATAAGAAGGAAGTTCAAATGTCTTGAGGTAAGGAAATTCTTTTTTCAGCAAAAGAAGCGCAGCCCCGTCTGAGGCGATCACAGGTTCGAATTCTTTTTCTTCCAGCTTACGAATTAGAGGAATGCAGCGGGTTGCATGCCCCAAACCCCAGTTTATTGGGGCGACTAAAATGCGTTTCCTATGCATAATGTAAATATAAAAAGAGGGGGCTGTGCGGTATTTTATTTAATTTTACCAAAATATTAAATTTTCAGGTGGGAAGTAAGAATAAATTAAAGCGGTTTAGAGAGAACGAAACTTTTTCAAATGTAATTCAACCTACCCGCGAGGAGGTTGTGGAAGGTACTTTTCCCCTCAGGGAAAACTGGAGTAGAGACTTCTTTAAGAACGAAAAACCAATAGTACTGGAACTTGGTTGTGGAAAAGGAGAATACAGCGTGGGTCTTGCTCGTGAATACCCCGAAAAAAATTTCCTGGGTATCGATATAAAAGGTGCCCGGTTCTGGAGAGGTGCCAAAACGGCTTTGGAAGAGGGGCTTGAAAACGTGGGCTTTTTAAGAAGCCAGATCGAGCTCGTGGACCTGCTTTTCGGAGAAAATGAAGTAGACGAGATCTGGATCACTTTCCCCGATCCGCAGATCAAATATAAACGCACGAAACATCGAATGACGAATACTGAATTCCTTCAGAAGTATAAAAAGATACTAAAACCGGAAGGGGTGGTAAACCTGAAGACCGATAGTGAGTTCATGCACGGTTACACCCTTGGGCTGTTGCATGGTGAGGGACATGAGATCATTCAGGCTAATCATGATGTTTACAAAAATGAATATTCCCCTAAAGAAGTGATCGGGATCCAAACTTTCTATGAAAAACAGTATCTTGAGCAGGGAAAACCAATAACTTACGTTCAGTTTAGAATAAAATAGGCGCTTTTGGAGGAAACCAAAATTTTCCTTATTACTTATTTTGCCGCTCTGCTTGGTGTCGTGCCACCCGGTCTTGTAAATATGACTGTGGCCAAGACCTGCGTGCAAAAGGGTAAAAAGAACGGTATTTATGTGGCTGTAGGCGCCTCCTTTGTGGTGCTTATCCAGGCAATGATCGCTATTTTTCTTGCCCGGTATATCTTTGACAATCCTTTTGTTCGGAATGTGTTACTCAGGGCCGGGCTGGTGATCTTCCTTATCCTAATGGTTTACTTTTTTGTGATGGCCAAGCATAAAAGGAAAAAGGTGGTAGTGAATCCTACGTCGGGGGTGAAAAGTATTTTTAAGGGCATCATGATCGGCGCCCTGAATGTTTTTCCAATTCCATATTTCGTGGCCCTGGGAGCTGCCCTTAATGTCAATGGAAAAGTAGAATATCACCTCCTGAACAATACGGTTTTTGTTTTTGCAGCTTCCCTGGGTACTTTCACCACCCTTTACCTCTACGCTCTTTTCTTTGCCAAGATAGAAGCCGAAGAAACATTTTTCGCGAAATATTCCAATTATTTCATGGCCGGGCTCATGTTGATCCTGGTAGTGATCACTTTGGTAAGGATCTACTACTAATAATGAAGAACGATAATTTCTTTGAGAGGGTGTATGAAGTGGTTAAGAAGATCCCTGCAGGAAAGGTGACCAGTTATGGTGCCATTGCCGAATACCTGGGTGCGGCTCGTAGTGCCCGGATGGTGGGATGGGCCATGAACAATGCTTCCAAACTGGAAGATGTTCCGGCTCACCGGGTGGTCAATCGCAATGGCCTTTTGACCGGGAAACATCATTTCCCCGGAACTTTTGTGATGCAGCAACTTCTAGAAGAGGAAGGAGTGCCGGTTGAAGAGGATAAAATAGTTGATTTTCAGCAATATTTCTGGGATCCTTCCAAAGAACTTTAACCTCTATTTCCTTATCATCTTTATCGATCGTCAAAAATCGGTAATAACTTCGTTATCTTAGCTTTTCGGCTTATATTTGCGTTTAGAATGAATCTATATAAGCTATTCTAAATCTACACAATACAGCATGAAACTCGATAAAAAAGAAATATTAAAAGCTCTTGAAACCATCTCGGTTTCAGGGGAAGGTAAAAATATGGTTGAAAGTGGTACAGTACAGAACATTATGACCTTTGGGGATGAGGTTGTGGTAGACCTGTTATTGACCACTCCTGCGCTTCATATTAAAAAAAGGGCCGAAGTTGATGTGATGAAGGCTATTCATGAGCATGTATATCAAAAAGCCAAAGTTAAGGTGAATGTTAAGGTACAGGCTCCCGAAAAGCAGGAGATCAAAGGTAAAGCCATTCCTGGTATAAAGAATATCATCGCCGTAGCCTCGGGTAAAGGTGGGGTAGGGAAATCTACCGTGACCGCCAACCTGGCTGTTAGCCTTTCAAAAATGGGTTTTAAAGTAGGTCTTTTGGATGCCGATATCTATGGTCCTTCCATGCCCATGATGTTTGATGTGCAAACCGAAAAACCACTTTCTGTCAACGTTGACGGAAAGTCTAAAATGAAACCGGTTGAAAATTACGGGGTAAAGCTCCTTTCTATAGGATTTTTTACCCAACCCAACCAGGCAGTGATCTGGAGAGGCCCTATGGCAGCAAAGGCGTTGAACCAAATGATCTTTGATGCGGCCTGGGGAGAGCTTGATTTTCTTTTGGTAGACCTTCCTCCTGGTACGGGAGACATCCATTTATCTATTATGCAATCGCTGCCCGTCACCGGTGCTGTAGTGGTAAGTACCCCTCAAAATGTGGCCCTTGCGGATGCCAAGAAAGGAGTGGCAATGTTTCAGCAGGAAACCATCAATGTTCCGGTGCTGGGAATAGTCGAGAATATGGCCTATTTTACTCCGGAAGAATTACCGGAAAACAAATATTATATCTTCGGAAAAGAAGGAGCCAAAATGCTGGCAGAAGATCTTGAAGTTCCGTTTTTAGGACAGATCCCGTTGGTGCAAAGCATAAGGGAAGCGGGAGACATTGGTCATCCTGCAGCTTTACAGCAAGGAACTCCGTTGTCTGAAGCTTTTGAAAAGTTAACTCAGAATATAGTACAGGAAACCGTGAACCGCAACAGCAGTTTACCTCCTACCGAAGCGATTAAAATCACCACTATGGCCGGCTGTAGTGCAGTTAAAAAATAGTCATGACAAGCGAAGAAGTACGATTGAATGTTGAAAAGGCGCTGGAAGAGATCAGGCCTTTTCTTAAGAGTGACGGCGGCGACATTTCCCTGTTGGGAATTGAAGACGACCGTCTGGTAAAAGTGCAACTTTTGGGAGCCTGTGTGGGTTGCACGGTCAATCAAATGACCCTTAAATCGGGAGTTGAAATGACCATTAAGAAATATGCTCCCCAGATAGAAAAAGT
>CAZNFK010000041.1:0-20751 GCA_964572365.1 uncultured Flavobacteriaceae bacterium
ATATCTCCCGCTGCAGTGCTGGTAGCAGGATTCTCTCCCGGCACCTGTACCGCGGCGTTGTCAACTTCGGCCTGTGACTGGAAGATACCGTCCTGAACAAAGCCGTAGAAGACATTGATCGGGTAGCCCGGCTGAATTCTGGATAAGGTATAGTTAAGTCCAATGCTTCCTGTTGTAAGCGGAGTATCAGAATTGATATCGATCACCTCGTTGTCGTTGTAAGCAAATACCGCGTCTGTAGTCCACTTGAAATTTTCCCGATTAAAGTTGTAGGAAGTGATCACTGTTTCGATCCCCTGGTTTCTGATCTGGCCTGCATTGATGTACGGCACATAGATATCAGAATAACCTGAAGTTACCGGTACTGACTGTGGTACCAACATGTCTTTGGTGTCCTTGCGGTAAAGATCAACGGTCACATCAACCGCTCTTCCAAAGAGACTCGCGTCGACTCCGATGTTGTACTGCTCCTGTGATTCCCATTTTACGTTTCTATTAGGAAGCACGGTAGGAACAGCAGCGGTAACAAAGTTGCCATTGAAGTTGTAAAGATTCGTATTATAGGCAGAGGAGAAGGAGTAGTTTCCAATCTCCTGGTTCCCGGTAACCCCGTAACCTAACCTAAGTTTCAGGTCCTGAACAACTTTAGACTCTTGAAAAAAGTCTTCTTCAGAGATCCTCCAGGCTGCGGAAGCAGAAGGGAAGGTCCCGTACTTGTTGCCTTCTCCAAAGCGGGAAGAACCATCGCGACGAACGGTGGCAGTCAAATAATACTTATCCTGGTAATCTCCCTGGATCCTGGCGAAGTAGGAGAATAGCGCCCATTCAGAACCACTTCCGTTAAGAACGGTTTGGTCGATCCCGTTGCTGAGCTGCTGGGTAAGTTCACTCGGGAAATTCTGAATAGAACCGCTCATGAACTTGAATTCGTTCTCCTGTGCACTGGTACCAATAACCCCGGTAATGCTGCTGAAGTCTTCGAACTCTTTTTTATAGGTAAGCGTGTTGTCCCAAAGCAGGGTGATGCTTCTGTTGGAAGATTCAAAAAGATAGGCTTCGGGCTGCACATCGGCATCCCAGCTATAAGCGGGGCTCCAGGTGCGGCCGTACCAGAAGTTGGCTTCAGCGCCTCCAAAGGTTTTGAAAGTAAGGTTCTCGAACAAGTCGATTTCTCCGAAAATAGAACCCTGCACATTGTATCCCTTGGTCGAATTGTCTACAATATTGGCCTTTCCAATAGGGTTTTCAATGTCTCCCGAGTAGATAGGCTGCCCAATTGGACCCGAATAATCTCCGTCTTCACGAAAGATAGGCTGCGTAGGCAAAGAAAGCAGTGCATTCTGAATGTTGATTTCGCCGTTCTCCTTGATGTCATGGTTCAGTTTCAAACTGTTCCCGAACCTGATGTTATCAGAAATTTCGGTATCGCTGTTAAACTGAAGAATATAGCGGGTGTAATTGGTATTAATGATCACCCCATCCTGGTCAAAAACATTCAAAGAGGTGTAAAGGTTGGTCTCCTCACCCGAATTGCTGTAAGACATGGTAAGGCTGTTCTGTTTACCTTCCGTGAAGAATGCGTCGAGCCAGTCTGTTCCTCTTCCAAGGGCAACAGGATCTGCAAAAGCAGGGTTAGGA
This sequence comes from uncultured Flavobacteriaceae bacterium, assembly GCA_964572365.1. GTDB lineage: Bacteria > Bacteroidota > Bacteroidia > Flavobacteriales > Flavobacteriaceae > Salinimicrobium. The sequence goes on from CAZNFK010000041.1 coordinate 1,639, forward strand.
GTATAGCCGGCATTGACGAGCATTTCATTATTTAGAACAGCGAACTCTTGTGCGTTAAGTACGTCAATATTGTCTGTAGTGGTCTGGATAGCCGAGAAAGCTTCGATGTTCAATTGACCGCCTTCACTTTTATCTCCTCTTTTCGTGGTGATGATCACTACCCCGTTAGCACCTCTGGCACCGTAAATGGCCGTTGATGAAGCGTCTTTAAGAACCTGCATGGAGGCAACGTCGTTCATGTTCACCTGGTTTAGACCGCCGTTCAGCGGCACCCCGTCAACTACCACTAAGGGATCGTTATTGTTGATGGTTCCCGTACCCCTTATCCTGATGGTTGGATTGGCACCAGGTTGGCCCGAAGTGATCACGCGAACCCCTGCGGCACGTCCTTGTAGGGCATCACCAATGTTTGCAGCAGGTTGTTTCTGCAGGTCGTCCAGATCAACTGCAGAGATAGATCCTGTTAGATCTTTTTGTCTTGATTCTCCATACCCTATAACTACTACCTCTTCCAGAGCAGCAGAGTCTGGTAATAATTTTATTTCCAGAAATTGATCTGTGGCTTGGACAGTCTGGGTTTGATAACCCAGATAGCTGATTATTAACTCTGCCGACCGGCTAGAAACCTCGATCTGGAAATTCCCGTCAAAATCGGTTACAACGCCGTTGCTAGTGCCGCTTTCAATAATGGTGGCACCTGGTAAAGGTAGTCCTGTATCATCCACAATTTGACCTTTCACGGTGAGTTGACTTTCCTGAGCCGAAGTGACTAAAGAAATGCTAAAGAAAAGCAACAGCAGGAACCCCGGCCTTAGCTTTTTTAAAGCATTAATAAGTGTGTTTTTTTGCATTTAATGATCTTTTATAGTGAACAAGGTTTATTGATCATATTCCTGTCACGCAGAATATGACCACTCAAATTTGACAAAAATTAGAGTTACTAAAACGTTGTAGAAAAACTGTATAGATAATTATAGCGTTTTGGGACAGGCAAAATTCTGTAAATTAAATATTTACGCTTTAGTGTAGAGGTCAAAGCATATAGAAAATATTGCTTCAAAACCACCTTTTTAGAGCTTAAGAGTAGTGTTTTCTAATAATTTCTGGTCGAAATCCTGTTTGTCGAGAATAGATTTTTTCCTGATTTTAGTTTTATATGCATAAATCGAATTGACAGAATAACCTAAAATCTGTGCGATCACGTCATTATGATTTATACCCAATCTAATTAGCGCAAAAATACGCAGCTCTTTATTCAAAATTTGCCCTTTCTTAAGTTTGATTTGTTCCTCGGGTTTCAATAAGGAATTAAATTCTTTAATAAAGTTGGGAAACAATTTTATAAAGGCTTCATCGAAATTTTGAAGGAGTTTTTCCTTTTCACGCTTCAGGTCGTAATTGCTTACGGTATAACGGGCTTTTTCAATATTATTGCTTTGCAGGTCTTTTTCAAGTTTTGTCTGGAATTCCCTGAATTTCTCGAACAGGTCGGCATCACGGCTAAAAAAGAATCCTATATACTCTTCTTTTATCTTGTTGGCTTCCAGTAATTTGTCATTCAGGTTTTTCAATTCCAGGTTCTTGGCCTGGATCTCACGGTTTACAGAACGTATTTGTCGGTTTACCTGTTGCAGATTTTCATGCGCCCGCAGAATATCTTTCCTGGCTGCTTTAAGTCTTCTAACCTGTAAATAAATGACTACCGCAAGACTTAAAACAAACAACAACAAGAACCCCATCAGGATGTTTTGCCTGTATAGTCTTTTTCTTTGTTCTTCGATCCTCGTTATCACCTTTTCCTCGATAAGTGGCAGAATAGCACCAACCTGAATTTTTCTGTGTTGGGCCCCATAAAAGGCAGCATCCCGGTTGGCCTTCTGAATAAAAAAGGAGGCATTTTTTAGGTCATCGCCCTCGAAAAGGAGTTCGGACAACCGAATAATTGCCAGGGTTTCTTTAGTTGAAGTTTTTACATCAATCATTGCGGCCCGGGCGAAATGGTCAATAGCTAATTGATTTTTAGCTATCTTTTCATAAATATCTCCCAGCAGGTAATGAACCAGGGCTTCTTCCCGCGGCATAAGGTCCTGTTGCATCAGTATATTGAACTCCTGCAAAGCAAGATTCGTCTCTCCTTCCTGGTAATGAATAAAAGCTTTTAAAAAGGAATGAAAAAAGGTACCTTCCTCCGTCACTTCAAGCGCCTTTTTCCGATAGTGAGATGCCAGCTCATTATAACTTGAGGAATAATGGTTCAGGCTACTATATTCCGCCATTTCACTATAAACCCTTCCTATCAGGCCATAATAAAGGGAACGTTGGTTTGGTGCAACCTTTTCGGGTGCTATTTTTTCCAACAGGCTTAGGGATTCTTTATACATACCTGCAGAAACAGTGACATCTGCTAAATTGATAATCGCATTATTAATAAGAGGTAAACTGTCCAGTGTTTGTGCCAGGTTATGCGTCTGATATCCATATGAGTACGCCGAGTCTTGATTAAAGAGTTTAAATTCCTGAAATAATTCAAGATTTAACCTATACCTTTTTATTAAATTTTGGGACTCCGCTTTTTGAAGTTCTTTTCTAAGGTTCCTTATTTTATCATTCTTGATTTTGTCGAATTTGGAGGTGTTCTCAATGGTTCTTTTAAGCTCTTCAAGTATAGCATCCTGTCCAAAAACAGGAAAATTCGAACACCCTAATATGGAAAAAAAAATGAGAAGAAAAAGGCAGCGAACAGATAAAATTGGGGTTCTAAATTGCATAATAACACACCATTAAGGAAAATCATTTCCTACAACGCGAAGGTACTATTTTCCTGTTAAATGGAGGGACCCAAATTCTGAGGTTATACTCTGAAAAAGAATTTCTGAAAAACCTAAATAAAAAAAAGGACCAAAGTTTCTTTGATCCTGATTTAATATGTTTTTCGAAAAATAGCTTCGACTTCTTAAGCCTCTAATTTTCTCCCTTGCAATAATCTTTTAGTAATAAAGTTTTTTCTTCCAAAATAAGTGCTGTGTGCTGCTCCCAGGTTAAGGGTAGTAGTGAAAAGCCCGGTGAGGATGAAAAGTAACTGGTAAGGCATAGCCGCGTAAGCGGTGTTTAGAAAATAAACTGCAACACCCACCATCAATATGGTAAAGAAAAAAGATAACCAGGCATCATGATCGATCCTTAAAAGGGATAGAAGCTTGCTTAAAAACGGATTTCTTTCCTGGTAGAGATCTACAGCACGGTAAGAAGTGATGTAAGAATCCAGGAATTTTGAGGCAATAATATCAAAAGAAATAAGTACTACGATCAGATCCATATTCTCTGTTGGTTATGATTTCGGGAACTAAAATACATCTTTATTTTAAAAAACAATGTTTTTTATCGAAAAAAATGGTAGTTCACCGAATTGAGTGGCAATTTTGGCACCAGTTAGCAAAGGTTTAACGGCTGTTGGGAAGTTAATTCTTACCCGTTTCACCGCCTTGCCCAAATAATATAACGTCTTGAAAATGCATTTATTTGACACCAATTCTGAAAAGATGGTTAAAAATACAATTTTTGAAGGTGCAATTGGAGTGTCTAAATTAATAAGATCCAAAGATAATCCGGGTGCGGGCCATGTCCTGAAAAAATACCAGTTCCTTTTTCGTTTTGCCGGAATGTTCCATTAGTAGGTCCAGGCCACTCCAGAAAAGAAACCATCCCGCGGGTTCAAAAATTATAAGGAGAAGGTGAACCGAAAAGTCCTCGGCTCCCTGATAAGAAATATATCCCCCGGTGACCATAAAAAGAATGCCAAAACCGGCCAGTTTCATACCTTTCAACCTGCTTTTTTGTCTTTCCCGCAGAAGTTGATCGTAATTTTTTTGAAAGAAAAGGGGCAGGCGGTCAGCAATTATTTCTTCCGCCTGATCTAATCTAACCGACGATGGAAGCAGTAACTGCAAAACGAATTCTTTTTTATCCTGCTCACGTGTAACTTTTCTGGCCTGTGCAATAAAATCATCAGATAAGGTCCTTCTGGAATAGGGACGGGGGTCAAAATCTGAAAACAGATCGTCATAGGAATCAAGCCACAGGGTAACTTTGGCCTGTTCCTTTGGATCCTGGCTTCCTGCGGAAACTGAATTCACCTCTTAGAAGAATTATATTATTCTTCCCTGATCAATATTTTCAGATTTTCCTGCATTTCGGGAGTAGCCTCAACGCCGTGAACCTCGCGCGCATGCCTGGCGGCTTGTTCCATAACTTCTTCATCAGAATAAGCACGAACAATTCCGTCGCAATCAAAACCGGCTTCCCGGCAGTGTAATGTTTTCATGATCAAATTTTTATCCTGATAAAATTAAAAGGAGTCGTCAAAAAGTGCAAGGAGGGAATTCCATTATTTTTCAGTTGTGAATTCAGGTAGGATTGGATTTATGTTACTATTTTTATGCTGATAATTTTTTAACCATGGAAGGGAAAGACCCAGTGAAATTTTACCCTGCACAAGAAGAACGTTGGAATGTTATTTCCCACGGGCTGGGTCTTGTGCTAAGTTTTATCGCGCTCGTACTTCTGCTGCGAAAGGCAGGAGAATACGACAGCACCAGGATATCCATTAGTTTCGTGGTTTTTGCGACAGGCTTAATTCTGCTTTATGCGGCATCAACATTTTACCATAGTTCCAGGGATCCAGTTTGGCGTTTCAGACTCAAAATATTTGATCACGTTGCCATTTTTATACTAATTGCAGGTACTTATACCCCTTTTGCACTAGTCACTTTAAAGGGTACGGTGGGCTGGATCATTTTTGGGATCGCCTGGGGAATAGCCCTGGCAGGGACTGTTTTGAAACTTTTTTACACGGGAAAATATAAAACGTTGTCCACTATTCTCTATGTTGGAATGGGATGGATCATCATTGTGGCTATTAAACCTTTGATCGACAATCTTTCCGTTGGCGGACTCTGGTGGTTATTCTCGGGTGGTGTCTTTTACACCTTAGGTGCTGTTTTATACAGCATTAGCAGTATCAAATACAATCATGCTCTCTTTCATCTTTTTGTGCTTCTGGGAAGCTTTTCCCATTTTATGGCAATATATGAGCACGTCATCCCTCTTGAAAAATGAGCATTTATGGTTTGATTTTTGCCTATTTTAGTTGTAAAAATTAAAGGCTTATGAAAGAGATAGTATTGATCTTGATGCTTTTTGGTATGACTTCTCCTACCTTGGCCCAGGAAACGGAGGGAATTAAGGTGATAGAAGCAAAGGAGTACAAGCACCTTATCGATAAAAACGATGTACAACTGGTTGATGTTCGCACACCTAAAGAATATAAGGAAGGACATTTAGAAGGCGCAGAGAATATAGATTTTTTTTCTGATGATTTCTTGACGCATTTTGAGCACCTCAATGAGGAGGAGCCTGTTTATATCTATTGCAGGAGCGGAAACCGGAGTGCCAGGGCTTCAAAAATGCTTTCTGAAGCAGGATTTAAGCAGATCATTGATCTCAAGGGAGGTTATAAAGCCTGGACTTCTGAAAAATAACTAATGGCTGAAAAAGAACTCATCACCCGTGACTGGCTGGCCATAGATCGAACCAAAATGGCCAATGAACGCACCTTTCTCGCTTACCTGCGTACATTTATGGTGATTCTGGGTTCCGGAGTAGCCATTTTAAAAGTAGAGGTTTTAAAAGATCTCACCGGTTTGGGTTTTTTCTTTATTGCCCTGGCTCCTGTGATCCTGATTTTTGGGATCGCCAGGTTCCTCTATGTTAGACGACATATTCATAAATATTACCTGGAAAAAAATAAGGAATAATTCTAAAAAAGAAATTGATAATTAGATATCTCATTTCTTTTTCTTCCCCTTTTTCTTTTTGTTTCCTGTCCATTTGATCATGGTGGGGGAAGAAATGAACCACAGCAAAAATCCGCTTAGAACAGTTACTAGACCTAATAAAGAAAAGGCTCTTAATACAAAGGTGTTGAAATCGTCTCGCCCTTCATAATCCATAGTATGGGTCATCCATAAAAAATCGAACCATCGCCAGTCTCGATGTCTCAAGGTCCTAAATGTTCCGTCGGCAATAGAGACATAGGCTTTTATATTTTCGGGGGAATCGTAGCTTATTACATAAGCAGGTAGAGGGCCGCCCCTGTATTCATGGTGCTTTCCGGTATGGGAGATCCTTTCGACGCCATTCACCTCAAGCCCTTCCATCATGTTCTTTTCGGCTAACGCCAGGGCTTCAGCTTCTGTCAGCTCTTTCTTCATTTCCCCGGTTCGGGCGTTGTGAAGCATGCTGTGATTGATCCAGTAGTAAGGTTCTCCGGCGATCTCCTTCAGTTCTACGGAATGTACCTCCATTCCTGTTGCTTCGGATGGACTCACCAGCCCTTCAAAATTCGTGGCTACCATTTCAGTATTCCGCAGGTGATCTCCGTGGATCTCGTCAATATCGGTCCAGCTAAAATACATTCCGCTAATGGTCCACATTAAAAATTGAATACCGATGAAGACTCCCAAATAACGGTGGGTCTTTCTTATTTTCGAAGCTGTTTTTCTTTGGACTATAGGCATTGTTTGGGAGATTTTTAACAAAGCAGCAAGTATAAGGTATTCTTCCTTAACTAAATGGACTTTTCCCCGGAAAATAATGAGTCATTACAACACCGGGTGCGGCATCTTTTTCTTTACCCTTGCCTGGTGATCAATAGCATGATCTAAAATGAGAATCGAAGAATAGACCATGTTTCGTAGTTCGTAAAAAGCGATAGTCCCGGTGTTGAAAGGCGGATAATGGTCTATAATGTCTTTTAATTCTTCCAGATGCTCGAGAGCTTCTTTTTTTTCTCTTTTTCCGGAGGCATGAATGAGATCGTAGGTCATGATCTCGTTGAGCCGTTTACGAAGGCTATCGATGATCTCATCATCAGCTTCCTGCTCATGGTTCAGTATCTCGGCCTGTGCCTCGTTCATCGGTTCCGGAATTTCTTCCAGTTCCTCCAATACGGTTTCATAAGCCTGGTGCGAATATACCAGGGCTTCTAAAAGGGAATTTGATGCCAGGCGATTGGCACCGTGTAGGCCGGTATTTGCACATTCTCCCGAAGCGAACAGGTTCCTCACTGAAGTACGTGCGTTTTTATCCACGTCTATTCCGCCACACTGGTAGTGCGCCGCGGGAACAACAGGTATCAGATCGGTTTTCAGGTTTAAGCCGATAGATTTACAGTAAGCCACGATCGTCGGGAATTCATTTTGAAAAGCTTCAAAATCCAGGTGTCGGCAATCCAGGAAAACGAATTGTTCTTCAGACATTTTTAGTTCCCTCACAATGGCTTCAGAAACTATATCCCTGGTGGCGAGTTCCCCCCGGCTATCACTTTTAAATAGGAACCGGTTGCCGTTGTGGTTCACGATATAGGCACCAAAACCACGGACCGCTTCAGAAATCAGGAACAGAGGATGTTTTCCTTCTTCAAAAAGAGCAGTAGGATGGAATTGTATGAAATTCATATTGCTTACCGTAGCACCGGCCCTTTGTGCCATGGCCACCCCGTCGGCCGTCGCTACTGAAGGATTTGTCGTATTTTGAAAGATCATACCACTTCCTCCGGTGGCCAAAAAAGTGATCCTGGAAGAAATATTGATCTGCTGCCTCGAGGCCTTGTCCAGGACTTTTACCCCAACACAAGTTTTTTCATTCTTCTCATCCAGCAGCAGGTCGATCACGAAGTATTTTCCGGTAAACTCAAGATTAGCAAGCGTAGCGGCCTTTTTCAGCAGTTTTCGTTCCAGCTCGAGTCCCGTAAGATCTCTATGATGCACTATCCTTCGCTGGGAGTGGCCTCCTTCAAGCCCTAATGCGAGTTCTCCTTCTCTGTCTGCATCAAAGGAAGTTCCCCAGGAAATGAGTTCAGAGAGGCGCTCGGGTGCCTGGGATACGACCATTTCAACTACCTCGGGGTCGTTGAGGCCTCTTCCTGCCTTTATGGTATCCTGCACATGCTGTTCAAAACTATCGCGTACCCTGTCCAGCACCACCGCGATCCCTCCCTGGGCCTGGGCGGTGTTGCAAACATCATTGCTGCTCTTGGTCAACACCGTTACCCGGGCTTCCGGTTTCGCTTCAGCAGTTTTGATAGCAAAAGATAATCCTGCGATTCCGGAACCTATTACCAGTACATCTGTTTTCATTCTCTATGACAGTTCAAGCATTCGTTGGATCGGTAAATGTGCTTTTTCTATTAGGTCTTCCTCAAGAATGATCTCAGGATCTTCATTTTTGAGACAGTTGTAAAGCTTTTGAAGGGTATTCATTTTCATGAAGGCGCATTCACTGCAGGCACAGGTGTTGTCTTCTTTGGCGGGTGCGGGGATAAGTATCTTATTCGGCACATCTTTTTGCATCTGGTGGAGGATCCCGGCTTCGGTCGCTACAATAAATTTCTTATGTTCACTGTTCTTCACGAAATTCAACATGCCCGAAGTAGAACCAATGTAGTTGGCCACCTTTAAAATATGGGCTTCAGATTCTGGATGGGCAATGATCATTGCCGAAGGATGTTCCTTGTAAAGCTCAAGAAGTTTGTCAAGGGAAAATGCTTCGTGCACAATACAGGCGCCATCCCAAAGCAGCATTTTCCTTCCGGTTTTCTTCATAAGGTAACTGCCCAGGTTCTTGTCGGGTGCAAAAATGATCTCCTTTTCCTGCGGAATGGAATTAATGATCTTTTCGGCGTTTGAGGAAGTACAGACAATGTCACTCAAAGTTTTGATCTCTGCCGAACAATTGATGTAAGTTACCACCACATGGTCAGGATATTGTCGCTTCATCTCTCTGAAGGCATCCGGCGGACAGCTGTCTGCCAGGGAACAGCCTGCATTAAGGTCGGGTAATAATACCTTTTTGGAAGGGTTCAGGATCTTTGCCGTTTCGGCCATAAAATGTACCCCGGCAAAAACGATAATATCGGCTTGGGTTTCTGATGCTTTCTTCGCCAGTTCCAGGCTGTCGCCAATGAAATCAGCTATTTCCTGTATTTCCGGTTCCTGGTAGTAATGAGCCAGGATCACCGCGTTCTTTTCTTCTTTTAATTTTTTTACCTGCTCTTGCAGATTGAGTTTTCGGTCTGTCGTAATTTCCATCTACTTTTATAACTCCGTGTTAAACTTTTAAGAATGTTTCTCCCGAGATCAGTCCGGAAGTGAGATCTTTAAGACTGGTATTTTCAACTATTTCCTGCAATTCTGTTCGCACCGGTTTGAACCTGGAATGGAAAGGGCAGGGGTGGTCCTCAGAACATTTTTCGAGGCCAAGGCTACAACGTTTATAAACGGTGTCTCCATCAATGGCCACCACGATCTGTGATACTTTAACCTGGGTCATGTTTTCGGGCAGCACATGAAATCCGCCGTGGGCGCCTTTAGTCGAGGTAATGATACCGCTTTTGGATAACTTTTGAAGGGTCTTGGCAGTAAACGCTTCGGGGGAATCGATCTCCCGGGCAATTTGCTTTAAGCTAACCCTGTTTCCTTTCTCAGATTCCGAGGCGATAAATATCGTGGCCCGTATCGCGTATTCACATGCTTTTGAAAACATTCTATTTTACTTCAGTTACAGGATCAAAATTAAGGACAGTGACGTCCTTATTTTATGACCAAGGTCAGTTAGCAGGAAATTCCTGGCGCCTATATGAAGTAACTGTGATAGGCTTCCAAATGTTTCCTGATCTCGGTAAGCAGTTGCTGTCCTTTTTCAGTGGTCTCGACCACCTGTAACTCTCCAATCTTTCCAATGAGTGGCTGCAGGTAGATGTGAAGGTTGTCATGTGATGGCCCCTTCATGGTACATCTTTTAATGACCAGGTTTTTTTCTTCATTCAATTCATTCCCCAACCGGCGAAAATCTTCGGGGTTTGATGGTCTGCTTTTCTCGATGAGTTCGGTCATTTTCAAAATGCCCTCGGTAGTTTCCGTATTGGCCTGCCACTGCTGCCCGTTGTTGAGCTGAATGTCCTTCTTCCATGCCGGTTCTTCCTGCAGGTCTTCTATGATTTCCTCTTTTTCGGGAGCCTCGGGAGTGACTGCCTGTGCTTCTTTTTCTTTACATCCTGCCAGCAGGAGCAATAGAAAAAAACTGATTATTACTGAATTTTTCATGATGGTAACTTTACAATTTCACAAAATTACCTTTTAAACCTTTAATATCTTATGATTTTGATCAGCTATAAATCTAATCTGATCTTTCCGCAGAAAATAATTGAAAAACTTAACCCCGGTTGACTACGGTCATAGTTTCTCCCGAAATGCTTTAGGAAATTTAACTTTTTATAGAGCGCCAACAGAATAATGAAAAATAAATGGAAGAGGTTGATCAACCTCATTGAAAAAGGAGATTCCGGGGCCATATTTGCTGATGACTGTCTTGTCGAGATCTATAATGATTTGAAAAAATACGGAATGGTGAGGGAATGTAATGGCAGGATCTTTTTAACCGAAAAAGCAAATGATGCCAGACTTAAAGGATTACAGATAGGCATTGAACAGCGAAAAATGGAAGAGGAAGTAACCGATTTTTCGGATAAAAAGGGGCGGTTGGGATACACTTTTTTCCTCATCAGCCTGTTTCTGTTCTTAATATCGCTTACATTATTCTTGATGATGAACCTTACCACCTATACTTTATGGAGTTAGGCTGGAATTAAGATAAGATCCCTGTGTTATATCAGCAGAAAAAATGGAATACAAACTCTACATAGTAGGAGGAATCATAACTGTGGTGGCAGTTGCTCTTTACTGGATCGCTGTCAACCAGAATAGTAAATAGAAGCAACGTTTACTTTTTGAAGCCAATTTTCCATATTCCCCGGATTTCATTTTCAGAATATCCCGTAGCCATGTCCTGCGGATATAATTTGAGGATCCTTTCCTTTACTGCAAAATCCATGTCTTCCTGTTTTCCATGACATTGCAAACATAGAGTGTTAGTGACAAGGGGATAATAGAACCTTACGCTGTCTCCCTGCATTTTAAGAACAGGCTGCGGGTCACCACCGGCATCCATCTCTCTTTTGAACATTTCTATCAAAGCTTTTTCTTCGGAATTAGCCGCATTCACCGGATTCCTGTTCCTGTCTGAAACCCGCTGTACGCCGGCTTCATATTTTTTTGCCACACTATCGGTCAACGGGATTGCCTCTACATTACAAAATTCCAGCGCCTCCAGGGTTCCGTTGTTTTGGATCTGCCGCATCAGGTTCTGGCCCAGCAGTTGTTGAGCTTCCATAGCGATCTCGATCCCTTTTTGTTTAAACTTTTCCCTCTGACCGTGCATGGTTTGAGGATCCATCGCCCCCATGCGCCGGCCCTGTTGCCGGTACATGCCTCCTCCGGGTCCTGCTTTCCAATGTTCGGCGAACCATTCGGGTTCAGCGATCTGGAAGTCGTACATATATTCGGCTATTTTTTCCACCGAATTTTCAGGGAATTTCTGGAGTGGCATTAATCCGAAACGAGCAATAGCCCCGGGCATCTTTGATCTATGAGCTGAGGGATCTTCTACAAATGACACAATATCCTGCACAAATTCCCCCTTTGAAGGATCTTCAAGCAGGTAATGTGCCTTAACCGCAGCCATGGGAGGAGCAATCATCTCATCCATTGCCGCAGTAGGGCTGTGGCAAACATAGCACTGGGTTTCCATCATTTTTTTGCCCGGGTGTTCCTGGACCTGTACTATTGGTTCTTCGGGAGTTGAAACCAGTGAGAGGTAACTTGATTTTTCTTGCACGCAACTTCCAAGAAGGCCAATTATAAGAATAGGAAAAAAGAAGTTTTTCATGATCATTTAATATTAATAAGCTCCAAGTTACTTCATCCGTAGGTTTCAGAAAATGCCATTTGTCACTTTCCCGGAAATATTAAAAAAATAACTTTAAGGTGGAAATAACTGTATGTTTTTCAGCTTATTAATGATTAGCTTAACATAATCTGGCATAATTGATGAACGAAAAAAGCTGCATAAACGTTCTGTTCAGAAGTTTACTCTCCGTTTTCAAATAATTAAAATTTCTGTAGCTGAATGAAAACCGAAAAAATATGAAATTGAAGAAAATAACCCCTCTACTGTTGGCGACAGCATTTGTTTTTGCCTCCTGTGAAAAAGACGATGAAGCTCTAAAAGAAAACCTAACTGCTACCGAAGAAAAAGACAAGAATACCGAAGAATTCGGTGATATCGAAGTGGAACAGTTTGTCTATAAAGGAATGAATGACATTTATCTTTATAAAGCCGATGTTCCCGTACTGGCAGATGACTATTTTGCTTCAACTAATGAAAAGAACGGTTATTTGGCTGGATTTAATTCCCCCGAAGCCCTTTTTGACGACCTTCTTTCCAGCCAGGATCGTTTTAGTTTCATCACAGACGATTATGTGGCCTTGGAAGAAAGCTTTAAAGGTATTAACAGCAGTATCGCAGGAATGGAATTCGGTTTGGGAAGGATTTCCAATACCAATAATGTCTTTGGATTCTTGCAGTATGTGCTGCCAAATACCTCTGCAGCAGAAGCGGGACTTACCCGGGGAACTGTTTTTACTGAAGTCAATGGAACAAAACTTACTTTAGACAATTACGCCGAACTTATGCAAGGTTCCTTCACCATTAATGTAGGATATGTAGAGAACGGAAGCATAGTGCTGACAGATAAAACTGTGACTCTTGATCCTGCCGGGTATACCGAAAATCCTGTTTTTATCAGCAAGGTTCTGGATATAGAAGGTAAGAAAGTAGGGTATTTAATGTACAACAGCTTTATAGGAGATTTTGATGACGAACTCAATGTGGCTTTTGGTGAATTTAAGGCTGCCGGTATAAATGATCTTGTTCTAGACCTTAGATATAACGGCGGGGGATCTGTGGAATCTGCCGTGGATCTTGCCAGCATGATCACCGGGCAGTTTGAAGGAAAAGTTTTCATGAAAGAACAATGGAATGAGAAATACCAGACCTATTTTGAGTCTGAAGCCCCCGAAAGTCTGCTTAACCGCTTTGATCCGCAGATCAGGACGCAGGAATCCATTAACAGTCTTCAGTTATCAAAAGTGTATATCATCACCACACTGGGAACCGCTTCGGCCAGTGAGCTGGTCATCAATGGGCTTGACCCTTATATTGACGTGGTACAGGTAGGCACTACTACTACAGGAAAATTTCAGGCTTCCGCTACTCTTTATGATAGTCCGGATTTTGGGAAAGAAGGAGCAAATGAAAATCATACCTATGCCATTCAGCCTTTGATCTTTAAATCGGCGAATTCTGTGGGAAGAAGTGATTATGTAGACGGACTTTCTCCCGATGTAGAAATAGCCGAAGATCTCAATGATCTTGGAACTCTTGGAGATCCTTCAGAGCCCTTGCTGCAGGCCGCTCTTAATCACATGCTGGGTAAGGCTCAGCAAAGCAAGAGTCAGGCGCAAAAAAGGGCAGCGGAGAATTTCGAGCAAATTGGGCAGGGAGATATGCATCAGCCCACTTTCCAAAGAATGTATGTGGATGAACTGCCTCCTGTCTTAAACAGAGAATAAGAATTGAAATAGCAGAAAATCCCGCCTTTTGAAGTGCCCTTCATTTGGCGGGATTTTTTGTTGGATGTTTTGACCTAGATACTAAAGATAATTTTCAGAAGAAAATATACGATTGGGCAAAACCCCCTGTTCCAAAATGAACTTCAGCCCAATATAAATCTTACGCTGCAGGTGGAACCCTTTACTAAAAACCATTTTTTCGGCCGTTACCGAACTGGTAAAGGCCGGTGGTTCTATTTATTTAACTGTTGCAGGATGCTCCATCTGCATTCTTTATCCCAAACTTTTTGAGGATATCTTCCATGAGACACCATTTTGTAAAGGAAGATTGAAGCAGATTAACTCCAACGAAGGCTGTGAACCACAGCCAGTTGATGTTCACATAAATAGCCAAAATAAGACTTATTAGGATAAAGGTTCCGGCGATGCCGCGTATTACTCTATTTAACATGATATATTCTTTAGGTTATTAAATTGATTCTTCAATTGGGATCACAACCGCCCGCACAGGATTATTCGTTTCTAAATTATTGTTGAATTCCCGCACATAGCTGAAGAAATCGGTGATCTTGTCTTCATCTGTAAAAGAAAAGAACATCAGAGATTCATTTCCCCCTTTCTCACCGGGGAACCAGCTCTGGGTAGCGATCAGCGAAGTCGTGTTCTTGTAGCCGTCAATTTCCGATGAACTGAAGGCCTCAATATTCGCCTTTTTGAAAAGTTTCAGGATCTCCTTCTGATATTCTGAAACTGTGGTGACTATTAGTAATTTCATTATCTTAAGTTTAAGGTTCAATATTTAATCTTCAAGGTTCTCAGTTCTCGATTTCTAGTCCGCCGTAGCCTCCAGTGAGTAAGTGGTTTCATCCTGGGTGCTTCCTATCGCTATGGCGGCCGGACTCAGCGTGACATTCGTTTTATAACTGACAACTGATAACTGACAACTGATAACTGACAACCGGGAACCGGGAAAAGACAACCCGCAACCGGCAACCCGCAACTCGTAACAGGTTACCGGCAACAGGCAACATTTATATCACTTCTTCAGTTTTTTTCTCTTCAACTGCATTGGTTTTAACCTCTCTGTCCACATACTTCTTCCTTTCTATCATATAGTACACAAGTGGCACTACCAGCAGGGTAAGGAAGGTGGACACTATGGTTCCTCCCATTAGCGAAATGGCCAGTCCCTGGAATATAGGATCGAATAGAATAACAAAGGCTCCAATCACCACCGTACCGGCAGTTAACAGAATAGGCGTGGTCCTTACGGCCCCGGCTTCGATCACCGCCTGTTTTAACGGAATGCCATCCTCGAGTCTCAGGTTGACGAAGTCAATGAGCAACACCGAGTTCCGCACCATAATCCCCGCCAGGGCGATCATCCCTATAAAAGAGGTCGCGGTAAAGAAGGCTCCCATGATCCAGTGACCCAGAACGATACCCACCAGCGATAGCGGAATGGCCACCATCATTACAATAGGTGCCTTGAAGTTCTGGAACCAGCCTACGATCAGGATGTAAATGATCACAATAACTCCAAGGAAGGCGATCCCAAGATCTCTGAAAACCTCCAGGGTGATCTGCCATTCCCCGTCCCATTTAACGGTATAATCATCTTCATATTCCGGCTGTCCCATATACAGGTCACTGATCTCATAACCGGCAGGAAGATCTATCTCTTTCAGTTTCTCTTCCATACCCAGAATTGCATAAACCGGACTTTCCAATTCCCCCGCCATATCTGCCAGGACATATACTACTCGTTTTTGATTTTTACGGTAGATGCTTTTATCCCGGATAACTTCTACAGGTTCTACCAGGTCACTTACCGGGATCATTTGTCCGTTCTGTGAAGCGATCTGTATCTGCATGATATCCTGAATTGAAGATTTTTCCTCTTCATCAAGGGCCAGAACAATTCCAACTCTTTGAGTAGCCTCTTCATCATACAGCTGGGTAATTGCTCTTTCGCCCAAAGCAGAATTCAGGGTGTGAACGATCTGCTGCGGAGCAATTCCATTCAGCATGGCTTTTTCCTTGTCGATCTCGAATTCATATTCTTTTTGATCTGCTTCCACCATCCAGTCAATATCTACAACATCTTCGGTATTATGAAGAATGGTCTGAATACTATCGGCTAAAGCGATCTGGGTTTCATAGTCGGGTCCGTAGACTTCTGCGACAATGGTAGACAATACCGGGGGTCCCGGCGGAACTTCTACCATTTTAATGTTGGCTCCATATTTATCACCTATTGCCTGGATATCAGGGCGCAGTAACTTGGCGATATCGTGACTCTGCAAACTTCTGTCGCCTTTAGGGAGCAGGTTCACCTGAATATCGGCGGTATTGCTTGCTCCTCTAAGATCATAATGACGCACCAATCCGTTGAAGGTGATAGGAGCAGAGGTGCCAATATAGGTCTGATAATTTACCACCTGCTCACTTTGAGACAGGTACTGTCCTATCTCTTTTGTTACTACTGCCGTCCTTTCCAGAGTGGTGCCTTCAGGCATGTCAATTACCACCTGGAATTCGTTCTTATTGTCAAACGGCAGCATTTTTACCGCTACATCCTTGGTAAAGAACAGGGCAACAGATCCCAGCAGCAGGAAAGCTGTAATTCCCAGGAATGCCCAACGTATCTTTTTATTATCTATAAGCGGCTCTTCAAAGCGCTTATAGATACGGTAGATCATGGAGTCTTCAATGCTCTTTTCAGCTTCTTTTACCGGTTTCCCTTTTTTGGTCTTTTCCCTTAAGAAAATATAGCCCAGGTACGGAGTAATCGTTAGTGCCACAAAAAGGGACAGGATCATCGCGATAGACGCACCAATAGGCATTGGGCTCATATAAGGTCCCATTAATCCGCTTACAAAAGCCATTGGCAATACAGATGCGATCACCGTGAAAGTGGCCAGGATAGTAGGGTTTCCTACCTCGTTAATGGCATAAAGCGCGGCCTGTTTGAATGGCAGGCGTTTCATTTTAAAATGGCGGTGCATGTTCTCGGCGATAATGATCGAGTCATCCACCACGATACCGGTCACGAAAACAAGAGCGAATAATGTGATCCTGTTCAGCGTATAATCCAGCATGTAATAACTAAGCAGAGTGAGGGCGAAGGTAATTGGAACCGAAAGGAACACTACCAGTCCGCCGCGCCAGCCCATAGCCAGCATCACCACCAGGGTAACTGCTATGATCGCCCCAATAAGGTGCAGTAACAATTCTCCCACTTTGTGCGAAGCGGTTTCCCCGTAGTTACGGGTCACTTCCACATGCACATCTTCAGGAATTAAATTTTTCTCCAGGTGATCCACTTTTTCCAGGATCACATCGGCGATCTTCATGGCGTCAGCTCCTTTCCGCTTGGCAATAGATAAAGTCACTGCAGGATATTCCCCGGCAACACTTTCTGAAGCGTCTGCTGCCTGTCCATATCCAAAAGCGACATATTCTTTCGGGATCTCTGGCCCGTCCTGTACAGATGCGATCTGCTTCAGGTAAACCGGCTGATTGTTCTGAACACCTACGATGAGGTTTTCTACATCTTGGGCCGATTCTAAAAAGCTACCGGTGCTCACCAGGATCTCAGCATCTTTTTGATCAAAACTTCCCGAAGAGAGTTGCTGGTTGTTCGCCTGTATTTTCTGGGAAACCCCTAAAATGTCTACGCCGCTTGCAGCCATTTTGTCCTTATCAAGCACCACGCGTACCTGCCGGTTACGGCCACCAATGACGTTCACGATGGAAACATCTTCCACCTTTTCGATCTCGTGCCTGAGCTCATTGGCCATTTGGCGCAGCTGGTAATCATTGTAATTTTCGCTCCACAGCGTGAGTCCCAGAACCGGAACATCATCAATGGCCCTGGTCTTCACCAGCGGCTGAGTCACATTTGGCGGCATCTGGTCCATGTGTTTCATCAGCTCGTTGTAGAGCTTAACATAAGAACGTTCAATGTCCTCGCCCACATAGAACTGCACGATCAACATGCCCTGTTCTTTCATGGAGGTGGAGTAAACATACTCTACACCTTTGATGTTGGAGACCATTTTCTCCAGGGGTTTTATTATGCGTGATTCTACCTCGCTGGGGCTGGCCCCGGGATATCCTACAAAGATATCGGCCATAGGCACATCAATTTGTGGCTCCTCCTCGCGGGGGATCAGGAACGATGCGTACACTCCAATGATCATGAACACGATCATGAGCAGCACCGTTAGTTTCGAATTTATAAAGCCTTTGGCGATCTTGCCTGCTAATCCTTCTTTCATATTATTTATGCTTGTTTGTGTTTACCCAATAATGCTCTCGCTAATTTGGGCGTGCCCCTACGGGTCGGGCTTTCGGCGCTACATGCCTGCCTGCGGGCAGGCAGGGTAGCTGCCTCTATCCCTCACGCGGGTTTTACTTCTTTACACTAACTTTTGCTCCATTGAACAATTTGCCGTCTGCCGAAACTATATAAGCCTCGTCTGGGTTAAGGCCGCTAAGCACTTCTACCTGGTCACCATATGTTCTTCCAAGACGCAGCCATCTTAACATGGCAGTGTTCTGGGCACTTACGGTATAGATCCCTTGGAGGTCTCCTCGGGTAATTATGGCTTCCTGTGGCACCATCACCGCCTGTGCGCTTGTCTCGTTTGATTTTTCAATAGGAAAGCGCACGGTAGCGTACATGCCCGAAAGCAGTTTTGCTTCGGTATCTTCCAACGCTATTTTCACCATGTATTGTCCGCCGGTGTTCCTGGCCGAGGTGCTTACCTCGGTCACTGTGCCGGGAACGGTCTGGTCAATGGATTTAACATTTACGTCTACCCTGGTACCAGTTTCGATCCTGGAGATCTCAGATTCCGGTACTCTTGCCATTACCTCAAATTTTCCGGGTGATTCGATCGCTAACAGCGGTTGCCCCGGATTGGCCATGGTCCCTTCTTCTGCAAACTGGTTCGTGATGACTCCGCTAAATGGCGCCCGAATATTCACGTATGCGAACTGTGAATTCACCTCGTTCTTCATTTGTTTTGCGGCTTCAAGCCTGGCCTGTGCCATTTCAAAACGTGCGGTCTGGTCATCCATCTCCTTTTGAGAAGCCGACTGTTCTTTATAAAGCGCCTTAAAACGTTCATAATCTTTTTTAGCGTTAGTGAAGGCCGCTTCTGCTTCGGTAATCCCGGCATTCACCTGGGCACGTTTTGCCTGCAGGTCACTGTTGTTGATGGAAACCAGCAACTGTCCCTTGTTCACTTTATCTCCTACATTTACATGGATGTCTTCAATGAAGCCCATCATTCGGGTACTAAGACTGGCACTATTCACGGCCTCGATCTTACCGCTGGCAGTAAGAAAACGCTCCCCGGCTCCCGATGGTGTCTCCACCCTTACCGGGACTACAGGGCCTTCATTGGCAGCCTGCTTTTTATCATCGCTGCCACAGCTCGTCGCGAATAATCCCAGGGAAGCTAAAGCTAATGTGTATATCGTTTTTTTCATGTCTGTATGGTTACTTGTTTGTTTT
>CAZNFK010000042.1:0-20672 GCA_964572365.1 uncultured Flavobacteriaceae bacterium
GTCCGTGCTCGCTTGCAGCGCCTGATTGTCCTGCGGACAATCAAGCTCGCCAGCTTGCACTGTTTTTATACGGGACGTTGTAAGCAAGCCTCAAAGAAAAAGCAAAAAATGATAAAATTTCTGACAATTCTATCTTTTACAACCACTACCTATATTTCTTCAGTCTGTACCTGTCCTCCGATGAGACTTGCTGATCATCAAAAAGAAGAAGTGGCAAACTCTGAATATATTTTTATTGGCGAAGTTGTCGAAATTGATCATTCAACGGACACTTATAAAATAAAAGTTATCGAGGATTTGAAAAATTGCGATAATGAAGGGGTTATTTATACTGGAAAAAACTGGGCATCGTGTAGTCCATATATTGATTCAAAAGGAAAGTGGCTGATTTATGCAAAAATGGAAAAGGATTATTTGAAAGTAAATTTATGTGGAATCAGTAGAAGCTTGGATAATCCCCAAAACATATTCAACTCTGTGCCCTCTCCGTTGCCTAAAGAAAACGAAACCAAAAAAGAATATAGAGTAAGAAGGGAAAAATGGAAAAGAGCCAATAAAGAAAAATCTAAAGAGGATTTGAATAAGGAAATCAAAGCTTTAAAGAAAGATTCAAATAAGGCCAGCTTACAACAAAGAACTAAGCTAACTTCCCAGTAATTTTACCTCAATTCAGACACATAGTTTACATCATAAAGTAATCCCGATTTTGCCACAGCATAGACCTGTTTATACGAGACGTTAGGTACAATATTTTTACGAATAAAAATTACCAATTTGGTAACTTATTTGTTTATATTTGTTTCAAAGACGTTTAATGTGAGAATTATTGCAAAACGAATCTTACGTGATTTTTGGACAAAACACGCCGATAGTGAACAACAATTAAAATCCTGGTATCGAGAAACAGAAAAAACGAAGTGGGAAAATATTAATGATTTAAAGAAAGATTATCCCAGTGCTAGTATTTTGCAAGGCAACCGAATCGTTTTCAATATTAAAGGAAATAATTATCGACTGATTGTAAAATTCAACTTTGAATATCAGATTTGTTGGATAAGATTTATTGGAACACACGCAGAATACGACATAATTGATGCAAATACCATTTGAGATGAATATTAAGCCTGTAAGAAACGAAAAAGATTATCAAAATGCTCTCAACAGACTTGAGGAAATTTTTAATGCAAAAAGAGGAACAGAAGAAGGTGATGAACTAGAGATATTGTCAATATTAATTGACAACTATGAAAATGAACATTTTCCTATAGAAATGCCAGATCCAATTGAGGCCATAAAATTTAGAATGGAACAAATGGGAATGAAACAAAAAGATTTAGCAGAGGTCTTTGGTTTTAAAAGTAGAGTTAGTGAAATCTTGAACAAGAAAAGAAAATTGACTTTAGAAATGGTAAGAAACCTTAATACAAAACTTAATATTCCGACAGAAGTTCTGATTCAAGATTACTAACAAAAAATACAGTGGCTAACAGCGGTTCACCGCAAATAACGGATTTTATCGAAAAAGTGTAATTTTAGAAACCAACAAAGAAAATGGTTAATCCGACAAGTTCGCGTCCCTACTCCCGCAACTTGCGATACCGCAACCGTTAGCCATAATTTCTGATTAACAAACGCATGATTAGATTTATTTCCCCAAAATTTACAGACTTTATAGTAGTAGTTGGAATTGCACTTTTCATATGGGGAATTACTTCATTTTTTATATGGAATTCAAAAGCAATAAGTATTATTCTAACTTTTCTAGGAATATACATGGGATTTTCCCACACTGGTTTTGACATTGACTTGAAAAAGAGAAAGTTTAAATATTTTACAAGTCAATTTGGAATAAGGGAAGGCAATTGGAAATACTTCAGAAATTATCCATATCTAAGCATTTTATCCATTGGTCAGAAACAAATAGGTCAAAGCTTTACAGGAGTTACATTCACCTCTAGAAGTGTAGTATTCCGGATATACTTATTGAATCAAAAACACACTGAGAAAATCCTAATAAAGGAATTCAACAAAGAAAAAAAGGCAAAAGACTTTGCTAAACGTATTGCAAAGGAATTTGACTTGCAAATAAAAACTTATCGCCCTGATTTCACCAAAACTATGGCTAACATCGGTTAACTAAACTGGCTTTTTTGAGAGATAATTACCTACATTTAATTCCATAAGTAAAACCCGTTACGCCGGAAAGTGATTCCTTCCCTCACTGTGCGTTCGGTTTACTGTAACCGTTACCACCAACTTCAGATAAAAGACAGATCTTCCATTTTTCATACCTCAGATACTTACATCCTGATTCCAACAATTTTCACTAAATTTAATCGGATACTTCAGAAAATGCTTCCCTGGATCTCATGTGAAACTTCTGCTCTGAACCCGTTGCGATTAAATTGAAATTCCTGTTGGTCATGAAAAAGTCCTTTTTTATAAGTGTGCTTCTGCTACTTCCTTCATGGGGAATCGCGCAGCAAAATGACAGCCTGGCTGCACCTCTCATCACCACAGAAAAAATAGAACTCTTAAAGAATATCGATATCACATTTGATATGCGCATGGAATTTCAGGCGTATACCTTTAGGGGTGGTGATCAGGACTACGACGGGGTACAGTTTCAAAATGGACACACTGCTCTCGGGATCTCCGGACAAGTACATGAAAAGGTTAATTTTCATTTCAGAAACCGGTTTAATAAAGGTAGCGATGTGCAAACGCTAGATCAACTGGGCAGTGATATAGAACTGGCCTACATCAAGGTAAAAACCGGCCCCGCCTTGAATCTCTTTCTGGGTAAAATGATCGCTTTTTACGGGGGGTATGAGTATGAATTTAGCGCCATGGACATCCTGGAATACAATGACATTTACGGCAATGCGCTGGCCTATGTAACCGGGGCCGGGATCACCTACCAACCTTTGACAAATCACACCTTCGGATTTCAGATCTTAAACTCACGCACCATGCATTATGACGACCTCTACGGCGATGTGGTTGCAGAAAATATCCAGGAACCAGTCTGGCCGGTGGCCGTTGTAGGAAACTGGCGGGGTAGCTTTTTTGACGGTAAACTGGAAACCATTTACAGTCTGAGTTACTCTAATGAGGTTAAAAAAAGAGGAACCACTTTTTTCACTTTGGGCCATAAGTACCAGAACCGTAACCTCACTTTCATGTATGACTTTCATTACAGCTATGAACAGGTCGACACCAAGGGCATTATGACCGGTTTTCTCAAGGAGGAACGCATTGCCGAAGATGTCACTTACGTTGAGAACTGGTTAAGAGCAGAATACCGCTTTAGCCCAAAATTCCAGGGTCTTCTAACCCTTATGACCAGTAGCGCTTACGGCAGCGTCACGACCGAGCATGACCATATGAGAACGAGCTATGGAATGATCCCTACTTTTTATTACAGCCCATTCAAAAAAATTGATCTCCGGTTTTATTTGGCTTATATTGGCCGGTATTATGATTATTCTGACTATGCTGTAGAAAACCTCGATCTCGCTGATTATAATAAAAATGAGGTCAGGGTTGGCGTTATTGCCCCCTTGTTGTTATTGTAAGATCACCCTATGAATACATCCCGTTATTTTATTAGAAATGCCCGCCCCGAAGAATTTCCCGCTATTGGCCATTTAATGGTGGAGGTTTATTCTCAACTCGGGGGCTTTCCCAAGAAAACCGAACAACCTGAGTATTACGACATGCTGGCAAATATTGGAGAGATCACCAAAAAGCCATTTACAGAACTTTTGGTTGCCGTTTCTTCGGAAGGGAAAATCCTGGGAGCGGTGGTGTACTTCAGCGACATGAGTTCGTATGGATCTGGTGGGACGGCTACTGCGGAAAAAGACGCCTCAGGTTTCCGTCTTCTGGCAGTTGATCCTGAAGCACGGGGACTGGGTGTTGGAAAAGGCCTTACTGAAGCATGTATTAAAAAAGCCCGAAAAGACCGTAACAAGCAGTTGATCATTCATTCCACGCGGTTCATGCAAACAGCCTGGAAGATGTATGAAAAACTCGGCTTCAAGCGTTCAGAAGATTTGGATTTCATGCAGGGAGAACTTCCTGTCTTCGGATTTAGACTACTTTTGCAGTAAAATTCATTCATGGTAGACATACGAACGGGGATCATCATCAAGAAACCTATTGATATCGTTGCCGGTTATGCCAGTAACCCGGACAATGCTGCGGAATGGTATGAAAACATTAAATCCGTGGAATGGAAATCCCCTAAACCTCTGAAAGTTGGTTCAAAAATCGCCTTTATCGCCCATTTCCTCGGTAAGAAACTTGCATACACCTATGAGATCTTCGAGTTTATCCCCGGTGAAAAACTGGTCATGAGAACGGCAGAGGGTCCCTTTCCCATGGAAACCACCTACACCTGGACGGCAGTTGACGATCATACCACAAAAATGACCTTACAGAACAGAGGCAAACCCACGGGATTTTCTAAATTCTTTGCTCCGTTTATGGTTATCCTCATGCGAAAAGCGAATAATAAGGACCTCAAAAAGCTGAAAAGGATTTTGGAAAGCTAATTCTACCGAAGAAAGCTGCCAGAATATTAGACGGTTCTAGATGAGTAACAAAGGGAACCCCTACAGCAATAAATGTGGCTGATGGACCAATTCCTAAAAGATTGTGGTGTAGGGCTCAATTCCTTCAGAATTCACTATTTTTGGTGCAAAATTTCTACTTTGAAAAAGGTCCGGATCTTACTTGTTTTCTTTTGCTTCTTCGCCTGGAGCTATGCTTCCTTGGCGCAAACTACCAAAAAGATCGAATACGAGAGTGACCGCACCATCAAGAACGAAGAAAAATATCCCGGGGCGTTCATTTTGAGCAAGGTGCAGGATCAGGTACATTTCACCCACGAGGGTATCGAGGTGTGGTGCGACCAGGCCATACATTATGCCGAAGAAAATTTCTTTAAGGCCTACGGAAATGTACGTATGGAACAGGGTGACACCATCACCATGACCAGCAGATATGCCGAATACAACGGCACTACCCAGTTTGCCTTTGCCAGCGGAAATGTGAACATGCGAAACCCGCAGACAAGCCTCCAAACAGATACGCTCTTTTTTGACCGGCAAAAACAACAGGCTTATTACCGAAGCGGTGGCACGGTGAGAGATTCGGCCAGTGTTTTAAAAAGTCGTATTGGTCGTTATTATTTAAATGATGAAAAGTATTCCTTCGCTTCCGAAGTGGTGATCACCAATCCCGAGTATGTACTTACCTCCTCTCAGCTCGATTTTTATTCCGAAACAGGTCACGCCTACATGTATGGCCCTTCCACCATAACCAGCGAGGAATCTGTGATCTATGCCGAAAGAGGTTTTTACGATACCCGCGGCGATACCGGTTACTTTGTCAAAAACTCAAGGATAGATTACGAAAACCGCATTTTAGAGGGCGACAGCCTTTACTTCAACCGGAACACCAATTTCGCTTCGGCCACCAACAACATCAAGGTGACCGACACCATCAACAAAAGCGTTATTAGAGGCCATTACGCCGAAGTTTTCAGAGAGAAAGATTCGGTTTTCATCACCAAGAAAGCGGTAGCAATCGCCCTTCAGGAGAAAGATTCCGTATACATTCACAGCGATACGCTGATGGTGACAGGAAAGGCCGACAACAGGATCATCAGGGGTTTTTATGACGTTCGCCTTTTTAAGAGCAACATGAGCGGCAAAAGCGATTCCATTCATGTTCGGGAAAGCACCGGCCTCACCCAAATGTTGGGAAATCCTGTGATCTGGTCGGGAGAAAATCAGCTTACCGGTGACACCATACACCTTATGAACAATGTGGAGACCGAACAGCTTGATTCTCTCAAGGTTTTTGACAACGCTTTCATGATACAGAAAGACAGCATTGGGGGATACAACCAGATCAAGGGTAAGGAAATGTACGGGTTGTTTGAAGATAATGAACTTTACGAAGTAAACCTGATAAAAAATACCGAAACCCTATATTACATGCGGAACGATCCAGGGGAATTGATCGGGATCAATAAAACCCTATCCAGTTCCATCAGGGTATTGTTCGAGGACCGGGAAGTGCAGGAGATCTATTATCTGAAACAGGTAGATGGCACGCTTTACCCCGAGCAGGACCTCCCTCCCAACGCGCGGGAGCTGAAAGGTTTCAACTGGCGCGGTGACGAAAAGCTCAATTCGGTAGAAGATCTTTTTGCGGGGGAGCCGCCGTATGAACTGGTTAAAATAAAAGGGATCCCTTTACCTGAAGAACAGGAAGAATTCTTTGAAGAACGGGCAGACGAAGACGCTCCCCTTCTCAACGAGAAATCCAGGTTACGGCCTGAAGATCTGCGGGAACGGGCACAGGATACACTTTCCGAAGCGAAACGCGATAGTCTACAGCAGGTCATTCAGCAGCCCCGGGATACGATTGGAACAGGTACCGACAGTATTCCGCAGGAATTCAAAGAACTTCAGGATACTTTGCAACAAAGCAAGCCGGACAGCCTTCCCCGTGCAGGCAAAGAAGACCTGCTTCGAAAAAAGATCAAACAGCAGTAAGCTATTGAAAAACGACTTTTTTAAATATCAGGCGCAAACTTCGCCACATCCTTTGGCACTGGAAATTGACCACGCCGAAGGTTCTTATATTTATTCAACTGAAGGTAAAAAGTACCTGGATTTTGTGGCAGGTGTTTCGGCTTCCAGCCTTGGCCACCGCCATCCAAAGGTGGTAGAAGCCGTGAAACAGCAGCTTGACAAATACCTGCATGTAATGGTCTATGGGGAATATGCCCAGGGACCGGCCATGGAGCTTTGCAGGTTACTGGCCGAAAATTTACCGGCTCCTCTGGAAAAAACCTACCTCACCAACTCGGGCACAGAGGCTATCGAAGGAGCATTGAAACTTGCCAGGCGCTATACCGGAAGAAGCCAGATCCTGGCTGCAAGAAATGCCTACCACGGTAATACCATGGGTTCTCTAAGTCTCATGACCTATGAAGAACGTCAAAAACCTTTTAGGCCGCTTATTGGAGATGTAGATTTCATCAGGTTCAATGAGGAAGAGGATCTTCAAAATATTACTGAAAGAACGGCGGCGGTTATCCTGGAGACGATACAGGGTGGCGCAGGCTTTATCCTTCCGCAGAATGATTACCTGCAAAAGGTCAAAAAAAGATGTGAAGAAGTCGGGGCGCTTTTGATCCTGGATGAAATTCAGCCGGGTTTTGGCCGTACCGGAAAATTGTTCGGTTTTGAAAACTTTAACGTTGTCCCCGATGTGGTGGTGATGGGAAAAGGCATGGGCGGAGGCTTACCAATCGGAGCCTTTACAGCTTCGGCAGAAATGATGGACTCTTTGAGTGATAATCCTAAAATGGGCCACATCACCACCTTTGGCGGAAACCCGGTAATAGCGGCCGCCGCACTGGCGACACTCCGGGAAATAACCCAAAGCAATCTGATGGCCGAAACTCTTGAAAAAGAAAAGCTTATAAGAGAGGTCCTGGTTCATCCATTGATCTCCGAGATCAGGGGAAAAGGCCTCATGCTTGCCATCATTCTGCCTTCCGCTGAGATCGCCAACGAACTGGTGCTACGGGCGCAGGCAAAGGGCCTGATCCTCTTTTGGTTACTGTTCGAAACTCGGGCAGTAAGGATTACCCCACCTTTAACAATTTCAAAAGAGGAGATAAAAGAAGGTTGCGGCATAGTTCTTGAAATACTGGATGTTTTAAAATAGCAGGACGGGCTGTTAATTAAATTGTTAACAACAAATTTAGATTTCGGTTCGGTCGCTTTATAACATTTTTAACTTTAATACTGTAGAAATCAGTAACAAAAACTGCTTATGCATTTAAGCCATAACGAAGAAAATAGTTTCTCCCTTACTCGTTTTGAATCGATGCTAAAGACAAATGATGTATTGTTCTTTGACTCTGCCGAGTTTGAAAACATTGTGCATTATTATCTGGAAAACGGGAAAATAGCACTGGCCAAAAAAGCGGTTAAGTTGGGACTTTCTCAACACCCAAGCTCCATAAATCTGCGACTACTTAAGGTAGAGATACTGGTTTTTGAAGATAAACTGGACATGGCCGAGAGTCTGTTAGACGAGATATTTGACCTGGAAACTTCAAACGAGGAGATCTATATTCAAAAAGCCAATATACTTTCTAAAAAAGATCAACATTCAGATGCGATCGCCATGCTGAAGCTGGCGCTTGATGTCACTATGGACGAGGCTGATGTTTATTCCCTTATGGGAATGGAGTACCTGTTCCTGGAAGATTTTGAGAACGCGAAGAAGAATTTCATGAAATGTCTCGAAGCAGATGAAGAAGATTACTCTGCCTTGTACAACATCATGTATTGCTTCGATTTTCTCGAGCAAACCCAGGAAGCCATAGATTATCTGAATTCCTTTTTGGACCGCAACCCATATTCAGAAGTGGGATGGCACCAGCTTGGAAAACAGTATTTTGATCTAAGGAATTATAAAAAAGCCCTTGCAGCATTTGATTTTGCGATCATCAGTGATGATTATTTTATTGGCGCCTACCTTGAAAAAGGGAAAGTGCTGGAGAAAATGGGCCGCTACAATGAGGCTATTGAGAATTATAAGATCACACTGGATCTTGACGACCCTACCTCCTTCGCTTACCTGCGGATTGGTAAGTGTTATGAGAAATTAGGACTGGAAGAGCTTGCTTTAAAGAACTATCGTCAAACCGTTCATGAGGATCCTTTGCTGGATAAAGGCTGGATCGCCATCACCGATTTTTTCTACAAAAAAGGAAATTATCGCAAGGCCTTGTACTATATCAACAAAGCCATCAATATTGACGGCGAGAACGTGCTTTACTGGAAAAGGTATGCCCGTATTAACAACAAGCTGAAACAGCTGGAAGAAGCCGAAAGAGGATACAGAAGAAGCCTGGAACTGGGGAACTACGAATTGGATACCTGGATCAAGAGATGCGACATTCTTATAGATCTTGGCGAATATGAAGCTGCTTTGCAGAACCTTTTGCAGGCGGTAGAATTCTATCCTGAAACAGCCGAGATCGAATATAGAATGGCCGGACTTTACTTCATGCTGCAAAAGCAGGAACAAGGGCATTTTCACCTGAACAACGGATTAAAGCTGGATTTTGAGTATTACATCATCATCGAAGAGTTGTTCCCGTCGATCTTCGCCCGCAAATCGGTAAAAGATAAAATTAAGACCCACCTCAATTCATGCAGTTAATTCTGTAACTTTGCGCACTTCTAAACAAAGACAATGCGACGAAGTTTTCGAGATTACCTCATTATTTCAATAAAAGGAATGGCAATGGGAGCCGCAGATGTGGTTCCCGGCGTCTCCGGTGGTACCATCGCCTTCATTTCGGGTATTTACGAAGAGTTGATCAGCACCATAAGCGGGGTGAATATTGGCCTTTTAAGAACCTGGAAAGAAGACGGTTTCCGCGCCATGTGGAAAGACCTCAACGGCAACTTCATTGTTGCCCTGCTATCAGGCATCCTCATAAGTATCTTCACCGTAATGCGCCTCGCGAATTACTTGCTGGAGAACCATCCTATCCTTATCTGGGCTTTTTTCTTTGGTCTTGTCCTGGCCAGTATTTATTATGTCGCAAGACAGATCCCAAAATGGAGCTTCAACGTGTTCCTGTTTCTCATTATTGGAGCGGCGGTTGCGTTTTACCTTACTACCCTGCCGCCTTTGGCAGCGGCAGCCTCGAGCGACCTTTACCTGTTCTTTGCAGGGGCCATTGCCATCTGTGCCATGATCCTGCCGGGAATTTCGGGAGCCTTCATCCTGGTATTACTGGGAGCCTATAAGACCATAAGTGAAGCCACTCATGAATTTGATTTTAAGACCTTAGGAATTGTAGCTATTGGCGCCGTTTTTGGACTGCTTTCTTTTTCCCGACTGCTCAAATGGCTTTTCCTTAATTACAGTACGCTCACTCTGGCAACGCTAACGGGATTCATTGCCGGATCCCTCAACAAGATCTGGCCCTGGAAGCAGGTACTGGAAACCGCCACCTACGGGGATAAATCAATGGTGATCAGGGACCAGTCTGTCCTGCCATGGAATTTTGATGCAGAACCTCACATGCTACAGGCTTTTTTCCTGATGCTTGCCGGGTTCCTGGTAATTCTTATCTTAGAAGGCCTGGCAGTAAAGAAACCTGTGCGCGAACATGCAGAAAACCCGGAAGTTTAGCGATAAGATCCTCCTTGTATTGAAGGGCCTGGCCATGGGCGCTGCCAACAAAGTACCCGGGGTGTCGGGTGGCGTGATCGCCTTTGTTGCAGGCTTCTATGAAGAATTCATTTTTTCGCTGAAAAGGATCAACCTTAATTCCCTGAAGCTCCTGGTTAACGGGAGGTTTCGCAGTCTCTATTACTACACGAATTCCAAATTCCTGCTCCTGCTCATCCTGGGAATGATCATTAGTTACTTTAGCGTGTCCAAATTGCTGGATTATTTGCTCGAGCATTTTGAACTGTATGTATGGGCAAGTTTCTTCGGAATGATCCTGGGTTCGATCTACTACATCAGTAAAGATTTCGAGGCGTGGAACAAGAAAAACCTTGGCCTGGCCATTTTAGGGATACTGGCGGGCATCAGCATCAGTTTTTTGGAACCGGCTGCCGAAAATGACAACTTGTGGTTCGTTTTTTTCTGCGGAATAATCGGGGTTTCCGGAATGACTCTCCCCGGATTATCGGGCTCATTCATCCTTATTCTTCTGGGAAATTACGTGCTGTTACTGGTGGATTCGGTCAATGCACTTTATGACACCCTCGCGCAGATCGCGGTTTGGGATTTCTCCTTTTTGGAAAATGAAGAACATATGCGGCTGTTACAAGTGCTACTTGTATTCACCGCCGGTTCAGTAGCCGGTTTGGTAAGTCTGTCGCATTTGCTGGGCTATCTTTTAAAACATTTCAAAAATGCCACGTTTGCAGTTATCATTGGGTTCATTACCGGCTCACTGGGTGTGGTCTGGCCCTGGAAAGAGGCTGAATTCCGCAGGGATAGCGAAGGGGTTTTCATTTTTGATAAGAACGGCAACAAGATCATCGACAACTATGACCGTTATCTTCCCGATCTTACCAACCAGCAAACGTGGATGGCGATTCTTTTTATCGTGATTGGCGCCTTGATCGTGTTGTGGCTGGCATGGCTTGAAAACAGAAACAAAAAGGAGTATGCGTAAATTCGGACTTTTGGGAAAGAACATCTCCTATTCCTTTTCCCGGGGATATTTCACGGAAAAATTCAGTAAAGAAGGCATTTCTGCCACCTATGAGAATTTTGACCTTCAGGATATTTCCAGGTTTCCAGAAGTGCTTAAAACAAATTCGGAATTAAAAGGACTTAACGTCACCATTCCCTACAAAGAGGAAATAATCCCCTTTTTGGATGCCCTTGATCCAGTCGCTTCACAAATTGGCGCGGTGAATACCATCAGGATCGAAAAAAGTGGAAAATTGACCGGCTTCAATACCGATCATTTCGGTTTTGCCGAAGCCATTCGGCCTTACCTGAAGAAACATCATACGAAAGCGCTTATTCTGGGTACAGGCGGGGCTTCAAAGGCAGTTCAGTACGCCCTGAAATCCCTGGGGATCGAGGCGCAGTTTGTTTCCAGGAGCCCGGGTGAAAACATTTTGAGCTACGGTCAATTGGAGGAGCAGATCCTTTCAGAATACACAATAATTGTGAACTGCACCCCTTTGGGCACTTATCCCAATACAGCCGAATTCCCACCTGTTCCCGTAGAATTGCTCACCGCCGAACATCTCGTTTTTGACCTTATTTACAATCCACCCATCACCAAATTGATGGAATTGGCCCAATCCCGGGGAGCTACCGTGGTGAACGGACAAAAGATGCTCGAATTTCAGGCAGAGAAAGCCTGGGAGATCTGGAATTCATGAGAGCCCCTTCAGCTTATTTTTTCGCGTACAAATAGAGGCAAACCCTTGTTAGGTATTGCGGGAGTTATTATCTTTCAGGATTATTACTGTTTGATGAACCCTAACATTGAAAGATATGTCTGAGAAAGAAAACCTGCCCGAAGAAAAGCTTCCGAAGAATGAAGACCAGAACCTTGAGAACAAGGCTGAAAATGAGAAACCGGAAGCAACCCAGCCGGCAGAATATATAGTTGAAGAATCTTCAGAAGAAAAAGAGTCGAATGACTCCATAGAAAATGCGATGGTCGATGAAGCCAAAGCTACTGAAGATAAAAAGAATGCAGAGCCGGCAACCTCTCCCGAAGCCGCGCTTGAGAGTGATGATGAAGAGGAGGAGAAAACTTTAACTTCTCAGGACACTGCTGCCGAACCAGAGGACTCGCAAAGCGAAGTAGACCAGGAGGATGAAGAAGAACCATCTTTCCAGGACACTGCGGCAAAACCGAAGGACGCTCAAAGCGAAGTTGACGAAGCCGTAGCCGAAGACAGCGAAGATGAAAGCGCCGGGGAACGTCACGGGATCGAGAAAAAAGATTACCACGCCATGAGCAAGGAAGCCCTTGTTGATGAGCTCGAAAAACTGTTGAAGAAGGAGAAGGTCCAGGCCATTAAAGAGCATGTGGACGAGATACGCGCCGAGTTCAACGCCAAGTTCGACGAGGAAGTAGAAGAAAAGAAAGAAGAATTTCTTCACGAAGGTGGGAACATCATTGACTTCCACTACTCTACCCCTTTAAAAAAGAGGTTTAATTCCATTTATTTCGATTACAAGGAAAAAAGGAATAATTACTACCGTCAACTTAAACAGGATCTTAACCAGAACCTGGAAAAGCGCCTGGAGATCATTGAGGAACTGAAAAGTCTGATTGATGTTGAGGAAAACATCAACACTACCTATAAGCATTTTAAGGACCTGCAGGACCGGTGGAAGACCGCAGGAGCTATTCCCCGTGACAAGTACAACACAGTTTGGAATACCTACCACCACCACGTTGAGAATTTCTATGATTTTCTCCACCTGAACAGGGAATTCCGGGATCTCGACTTCAAGCATAACCTGGAACAAAAATTAAAGATCATCACCCGGGCCGAGGAATTGACCCAGGAACCGGATACGAATCGCGCTTTCCGCGAACTACAGATGCTGCACAAGATGTGGAAGGAAGATCTTGGACCGGTAGAAAAAGAATTCAGGGAAGATATTTGGCAAAAATTCAGCGATGCCACCAAAAAGATCCACGATAAGAGACAGGAATATTTTGAGCAGCTGGAACAGCAGTATGAAAAGAACCTGGAGAAGAAGGAAGAGATCATAGCGAAGATCAAAGAAATAGCCGACACCAATTACAACAGCCATAAACTCTGGCAGCAGAAGATCAAAGAGGTGGAAGCGCTAAGGGAAGAATTCTTCAACGCCGGTAAAGTGCCGCGCAACGTGAACGAACAGACCTGGAAAAAATTCAAGGAAACGGTGCGGACTTTCAACCGCAACAAAAATGCCTTCTACAAGAACCAGAAGAAGGAACAATATCACAACCTTGAGAAAAAACTGGAACTGGTAAAGGTCGCTGAAGAAAACAAAGACAGTGAAGACTTCAAAGCTACCACTGCTCTCATGAAAAGGATCCAGAGCGACTGGAAGAAGATAGGTCATGTGCCCAGAAAGGACAGCGACAAGATCTGGAAACGTTTTAAATCTGCCTGCAATCATTATTTCGACAGGCTTCACGCGAACAGAAGCGAAGAAAACAAAGAGGAAAGTGAGGCTTTCGATCAGAAAAAAGATTTACTGGAGAAACTAAAGAACACCGAATTAACCGGTGACCGTAAAAAGGACCTTCCTACCATCAAGCAGTTCATTGAAGAGTGGAAAAATTTAGGAAGAGTTCCTCACAGCAAACGCTACATTGAAGGAAAATTCAATAAAGCTCTTGACCACGCATTTGATAAGCTGGACATGGACAAGAAGCAGACAGAAATGCTGAAATATGAGAACAAGGTCCAGGCTCTTGAAGATTCAGATGATACCAGGAAGATCAATAATGAACATTATTTCCTCACCAAGAAAATAGAGGAAACAAAGGCCGAGATCATGCAGCTGGAAAACAACCTGCAGTTCTTCGCTCATGTAGATGACGATAATCCTTTGGTACAGGAAGTCCACAAGAATATCCAGGACCATAAGGAGCAACTAAAAATATGGAAAGAAAAACTGGAAAAGGTTAAAAGTCTTTACTAGTAAATAAAGAGGCTAAGTTCAAACAAAGAAAAACCCTGCGATCTATTTTGGATGCAGGGTTTTTTCATATCTCGTAATCTCTCTTTAAAGCAGTTTTGCCTCTTCCCAGAACACATCCATTTCTCCCAGGGTCATATCCTTCAGGCTCTTATTCTGCTCCTTCGCCTTTTGTTCCAGGTACTGGAAGCGTTTGATGAACTTTTTGTTGGTCCTTTCCAGGGCATCTTCAGGATTTACCTTTAGGAATCGCGCGTAATTGATCATGCTGAAAAGCACATCCCCAAATTCGGCTTCTATCTTTTCCCGGTTATTCTCTTCTACCTCTTGCTGTAATTCTCCCAGCTCTTCCTGCAGTTTTTCGAAAACCTGTTGTGGCTCTTCCCAATCAAAGCCTACTCCGGCCACCTTGTCCTGGATGCGGCTGGCTTTCACCAGGGCCGGCAAGGAATTAGGGACTCCTTCAAGAACACTTTTCTTTCCCTCTTTCAGCTTAAGTTGTTCCCAGTTTCGTTTTACATCCTCCTCATTTTCCACCGAAATATCCCCGTAGATATGCGGATGCCTGCTGATCAATTTCTCGCAGATCTCATTGATGACATCGGCTATATCAAAATCTTTGGTCTCGCTACCTATCCTGGAATAGAAGACAATGTGCAGCAAAAGATCTCCCAGTTCCTTTTTCACCTCCTGCAGGTCATTATCGAGAATGGCATCTCCCAATTCATAGGTCTCCTCAATGGTGAGGTGGCGCAATGACTGCATGGTCTGTTTTTTGTCCCAGGGGCACTGCTCCCGCAGCTCATCCATTATGGTGAGCAGGCGGTCAAAGGCCTTTAGTTTATCTTCTCGTGAATTCATGATCTTCAATTTTAAAAATGGTAAGTTAAGCAGCTTTTCTCGAAAACTGCAGGAAATAAAAAACCGGCCGAAAAGTGCTTTTTAAAAATACTTTGCGGCCGGTTCATATCATTATTGAAATGTGTTATTCTTCCTCGTCAGTTGATTTTTCTTCAGGTGCGCTGAAATCATCATAACCTTTGCTGATCAACAGATTATACCACTGTACGATCTTTTTGATATCACTGGCGTAAACCCTGTCCTCGTCATAATCTGGCAGCGCTTCGCTAAAATACTCTTCTAGTTTAGCCTTTGATTCTTTGTGGCTTATAGCCTCTCCCCCATTCTCTTTTTCTTTGATCTTCTGAAAAACCTCTCTTAGAGGCACCTCTTCAGTATAGGTATAAATGGCGATCTCACTCAACAGGCTCACGTTGTGCCGCAGGTTTACTGTTATCTTCTTACCATCCAGCATTGATTCGGCAACAAATCCGCCGCGAGTTTGGGCTTTCAGTTCATAAAGTCCCGGTTTACCCGAGATCGACATTATTTTATCTAGTTTCATAGGTCTTTTTAATTTTAAGGATAGCAAATATCATACGTAGGGGCTAAAAAACAAAACGATTTAGCGTCCTTTTTTAAGCTCCGGAAATCTCATTCTATAGTCCACGTTGATCTTTCCTTTTGAGATATTTGCGAGTTTACCTTTTATAAGCCTCTTTTTCAAGCTGCTGAGTTTATCTGTAAAAAGGATTCCTTCAATATGATCATATTCATGCTGGATCACCCGTGCAGCAAGTCCGGAGTACGATTGGGTGTGCTTTTGAAAATCCTCATCATAATATTCAATGGTGATATCAGGTTTCCTGAAAACATCCTCCCGAATGTCGGGAATGCTAAGACACCCTTCACTAAACGCCCATTCATCTCCCGTTTCCTCAAGAATGGTAGGATTGATAAACACCTTTTTGAGTCCTTCCAGCTCTTTCTTTTCCTCATCACTTAGATCTTCATCTTCAGCAAAAGGCGAGGTGTCGATCATGAACAACCTAATAGGAAGTCCCACCTGCGGAGCCGCTAATCCAACCCCGTACGCGCCATACATGGTTTCCCACATGTTCTCAATAAGTTCTTTTAATTTTGGATAATCCTGCGGAATTTCCTTTGCTTTCTTTCGTAAAACCGGATCCCCGTAAGCTACAATTGGTAAAACCATTCTTTTTTATCTTGTATAAATTCTTATTTCAAATTAGTTCTTGTGAGCCATTAACGCAATTTTCAGTCCACTCTTACTTGTACAAATAGGATTGCAGAATGATAGTCGCGCTTATCTCGTCAACAAGGGCTTTGTTCTTTCGCTGTTTCTTTTTGAGTCCGCTGTCGATCATGCTTTGAAAGGCCATTTTGGAGGTGAAGCGCTCATCGACCCGTTCCACCCTCATCTGCGGAAATTTCTCGGTAAACTTCTTCAGGAATTCCCCGATATTCACTTCACTTTGAGAAGCAGTGTTATCCATTTGCTTAGGCTCTCCCAGCAGTACCAGTTCAACATCTTCTGCGGAAAAATACTTCTCCAGGAACTGCAGCAATTCCGAAGTGGGAACTGTAGTAAGGCCCGAGGCGATGATCTGCAACTCATCGGTAACCGCAATTCCGGTGCGTTTGGTGCCAAAATCAAGGGCCAGGATCCTTGCCATAAATTTTTTCGCAAAGATAAGGTTTAAATCGGGATGAGTCCAATAATTGTCCTGAAGCTATTATCTTTGCCGAAAATATTCAATAATGACTGCATTAGAAACTACTATAAATAAAGCCTGGGACAACAGGGAATTGCTGAAAGAAACCGAAACCACAGATGCCATTCGAAAAGTGATCGAGCTTTTGGATTCGGGCGAACTTAGGGTTGCCGAGCCCACTGCAGATGGATGGCAGGTGAACGAATGGGTAAAGAAAGCGGTGGTGTTGTACTTCCCCATTCAGAAAATGGAGACCCTGGAAGCCGGAATTTTTGAATATCACGATAAGATCCCGCTTAAGAAAGGCTATAAAGAAAAAGGAATTCGGGTGGTGCCAAATGCCGTGGCAAGGCACGGGGCATACATTTCCTCGGGGGTGATCATGATGCCCAGTTATGTGAACATCGGCGCTTATGTAGATGAAGGAACTATGGTTGACACCTGGGCTACTGTGGGAAGTTGCGCGCAGATCGGCAAGAACGTTCACCTAAGCGGCGGAGTAGGAATCGGCGGAGTGCTTGAGCCTCTGCAGGCCGCTCCCGTAATCATTGAAGATAATGCCTTTTTAGGATCCCGCAGCATCGTAGTTGAGGGTGTAAAAGTGGAAAAAGAAGCTGTTTTAGGCGCCAACGTGGTGCTTACCGCTTCTACCAAGATCATTGATGTTACGGGTGACGAACCTATAGAAATGAAAGGACTTGTTCCTGCCCGTTCAGTGGTGATCCCGGGAAGTTACACCAAAAAATTCCCTGCCGGGGAATACCAGGTGCCCTGCGCCCTCATCATTGGAAAACGCAAGGAAAGCACCAACAAAAAGACCTCTCTTAATGACGCCTTGAGGGAGTATAACGTAGCGGTTTAGTTGTAAAAAACAGGAACTTCCGGAGAAAGAGGGCCCGAAAAAGCTTATTTTCCCGGAAGTTTTTTATTCTGAAGTAATGAAGATATTAGTGATTCAGCAGAAGATGATCGGGGATGTACTCACCTCCTCCATCCTTTTTGAAGCCCTGCGAAAAAGGTATCCCGATGCTGAATTGCACTACCTCATCTACAAGCACACCCTTCCGGTGGTGGAGAACAATCCGTACGTAGACAAAATCCTGCTTTTTGATCCTCAAAAAGACCAAAAATTAAAGGGATTTATTTCTTTTCTGAAGAAGATCAGGTACAACGAATATGACGTGGTGATCGATGTTTATTCAAAAATAAACACCGCTCTTTTTAACGCTTTTTCGAAAGCGGGAAAAAAGATTTCCTATCACAAATGGTATACTCGAAGAGCCTACACTCACACTTTTAAACCAAAAGACCGCCTGGAAACCGGCGCCGGATTTGCCATTGAGAACCGGATGCACCTGCTCAAGGGACTCGAAAAAGATTTCCCGGTCGAGATTAAACCCAAGATCTACCTGACCATCGCTGAAAAAGAAGCGGCAAAAAAGGAACTGAAGCAGGCGGGAATAAACTTTAATCGTCCTTTATTTATGATAGGGATCCTGGGCAGCTCCCCTGCAAAGACCTATCCGCCGGCATACATGGCCCTGTTACTCGATCATATTGTAGAAAATACAGGGGCGCAATTGCTGTTCAATTACATTCCGAAGCAAGCGGCTGAAGCAGAGCAGATCCTGAAGCTTTGCAAGCCCGAAACCCAAAACCACATCTTTTTCGAGGTTTTAGGAAAAAGCTTGAGGGAATTCATGGCCATTACCTCTCATTGTGATGCCTTGATAGGCAATGAAGGCGGCGCGGTGAACATGGCAAAAGCTTTAGATATTCCCACTTTTTCCATTTTTTCACCACAGATCAAGAAAGAGAACTGGAGCATTTACGAAGACGGCGCAAAAAATGTCTCGGTACATTTGAATGATTTCAGCGAGGCTTTGAAGGGTATCCCGAAGAAAGAGATCGTAAAAAACAGTGCCCGATTTTATGAACTGCTGGAACCAAATCTTATCTTCGCCACCCTTGATAAGTTTTTGAACAGAATAACCTCCGCTAAAAAAGTGGAGCAAAAATAGTATTATGAAGATCATTATTTTAGCTGCAGGTATTGGCTCCCGCCTTGGAAACCCTTTCCCGAAGCCGTTGACTCCTTTAAAAGGCGGAAAAAGCATCATGGAAAGACAGGTGGACAACCTGTCGCAAAACTTCAATGAACATGATATTTCTGTAGTGGTGGGTTTCAAAAAAGACCTCATCATGGAACGTTTTCCTGATCTTACCTACATCTACAACCAGTTCTTTGATGCTACGAACACTTCCAAAAGTCTGCTGAAAGCACTTAAAAAATACCGAAATGAAGATGTGTTGTGGATAAACGGCGACGTCATCTTTGATGTTGACCTCTTTTCGGTCTTGAATAAAGAGATCGAACAAAAGAATTCCTTTGTTTCTGTAAACACCTCAAGGGTAGCCGAAGAAGAAGTGAAATACACCCTCAAAAATGGGTTCATTTACAAGCTTTCCAAGCAGGTAGAAGATGGGCTCGGGGAAGCCGTGGGGATCAATTTTATTTCCCGGGATGATATGCCCGTTTTTCTGAAGCAGCTTGAAAATTGCGATGACAACGATTAT
The DNA here is from genome assembly GCA_964572365.1 of uncultured Flavobacteriaceae bacterium. GTDB lineage: Bacteria > Bacteroidota > Bacteroidia > Flavobacteriales > Flavobacteriaceae > Salinimicrobium. The sequence goes on from CAZNFK010000042.1 coordinate 19,401, forward strand.
TTTGAGAGAGGGATCGAAATGGCCATTGAACAGGATGACCTGAAAATAAAGGCTGTAGATATTTCAGACTTCCGGTGTATGGAAGTTGATTTTAAGGAAGATCTTGAAGCCGCCAATAAAATGTTCTAATATGAAATTCACGCTCTTTTGCCAGAATCCTTACGCTTTCGGAATTTTAGAACCCATCATGCAAGTCTTGAAGGAAAGAGGCGATGAATATTTGTGGTTTTTGACACCGAATCTTTCGGGTAAATTTCCATTTGAGAATGAACCTCATACCTATGACCTGGAGGAACTAACCGCTTTTCAAAGTGACGCGATCATGTGCCCAGGCAACGAGGTGCCGCATTATTTGCGAGGTGTGAAAGTACAGGTCTTCCACGGGCTGGCGGGGGAGAAAAAAGGACATTTCAGGATACGTCATTATTTTGACCTGTACCTCACCCAGGGACCATACTTCACCCGAAAATTCAATCGGTTGAAGCGAAGACACCGGAATTTTGAGGTAATGGAAACCGGCTGGCCAAAGCTCGATATCTACGGAAAAGACGCACAAAAGTATGAAGCAGAAAAACAAGGTTTACTTGAAAAACATTCAGCTTCAAAAATGCTGCTTTACGCACCCACGTTTTCTCCAAAGCTTACTTCTGCCCCGTACCTTCTGAAAGAGATAGAGAAACTGGCAGAAAACAAAGACTACCTGGTGGTGATCAAGTTCCACGATCTTATGGCTCCTGAAATTATCACCCAATACAAGGAGCTGGCAAAGAAGAAGGAAAATATCATTTTCGAGGAAGAACCCAATATTGTGAAATTCCTGTTGATGGCAGATCTTATGATCTCTGATACTTCTTCTGTGGTCTATGAATTCCTGTTGCTCGATAAACCCGTGATCACTTTTAAGAACAATTCCCAAAAGATCCTGTGGGATGACCGAAAGGAGTATGCGGGCCTTGCTGAAAGAGTGGCTGCCAACCTGGAGAACGATGAATTTAGCGGAGAAAGACAGATCGTAATTCAAGAATACCACCCGTACAGCGATGGCCAATCGGCAAAGAGAATGGTGGAAGCGGTTGAAGAATACATCGAAGAAAACGGGGTTCCCGAAAGAAGAAGACTTCCGTTCTTAAGAAGGAGAAAAATGAACAGGATGTTCAAACGAAAAAAGAAAAGGTTCAGAAAATAGCTTTTTGGAAGCCTATTTTTTCCAGAACTTCAGCTTCTTTTTCATTTGTTTTTTCTTCAGAAATTTCCGCTGAAACTCTTCGGTAT
>CAZNFK010000043.1:0-19845 GCA_964572365.1 uncultured Flavobacteriaceae bacterium
TGACCCAGCACCTGCTCATACATGGTTTCCAGGTCTTCGTAGTCTTTACCTTTTTCGGCAGTCCATTCGATCAGGTTTGGTACGATCCTCTTCAGGTTTTTGATACCATATTGGCTGGCAAGAACAGCATCGTCACCAAGATCTTCGGTTTGAGAAGTAGGATCGATCACCCCACTTTGTTGCCCGCCGAACCTGTAAACGGGATCTCCGGCTTTTTCAAGGATCCACGAATCCAGTACGGGTTTTTCTTCTTTTCCGAATTTCTCCGGAATGGGTTTGTATCCCCACATGATCGAATATTTGTCATATGGACCTATATTCGGCATTAAGGCCACGTCTCCGTCTTCCGGCTGAGCGATATAGTTGAAACGAGCATAATCCATAATAGAAGGAGCCGTTCCATATTTTTTGGTGAATTCAGGATCTCTTAAAGATTCCACCGAATATGCCACGCTGCTCCCCATGTTGTGTGGCAACCCAAGAGTGTGTCCTACTTCGTGAGAGGAAACGAATCTAATAAGGCGACCCATGATCTCATCTTTGAAAGCGACTCCCCGGGCTCCTTCATTGATGGCTGCAGTTTGTACAAAGAACCAGTTTCTCAATAAGGTCATTACGTTATGGTACCAGTTGATATCCGATTCCAGAATTTCTCCGGAACGTGGATCGCTAACATGCGGACCGTTAGCATTCGGAATAGGGGAAGCCAGGTAACGTACTACAGAGTAGCGAACATCCTCCGGGCTCCAGTCAGGGTCTTCTTCTTTTGAAGGAGGATCTTTGGCGATAATGGCATTTTTGAAACCGGCGGCCTCGAAGGCTACCTGCCAGTCTTCAATTCCCTGTTTGATGTAAGGGATCCACTTTTTAGGAGTGGCTGGATCTATATAATAGATGATTTGTTCTTTAGGTTCTACCAGTTCTCCGCGCTTGAATTTCTCCATGTCTTCTTCCTTCACCTCAAGTCTCCAGCGGTCAAGATAACGAACAGTTTCGCTTTTTTGAGCATCCAGCCCATAATCTGTCTGTCCTGTAGTGAACCAGCCTACACGCTCATCATAATACCTTCTTTCCATAGGTACTTTTGGAAGCAGGATCATGGAATTGCTCATTTTTACCGAAACCGAAGCAGTACTGGAATTGGAAGGTGGTTCCCCTGCATTGTAGGTTTTTACGTGACGCACTTCAATATTTTCGGGATAACTCCTGATAGTGTCAATGTACGATCTGCTGTCATCCAGGCGGGAGATCTTGTATTCCTTTCGTCTCCTTTCAGGAAAACCTATTGCCTGAACATCTTTTTGGAAAAGATCGGTCACTTTGATCACCGTCGCGTTATTTACTGAATCTTTATGATAAGCGGCAATATCAAAGGAGAACAGGATTGGTTCAAAGTTCGAATTCCTTACCGCTTCATGAATGGGTAGGGAATCGGCGGCATACACATCATGTGAAACTACCCTTAAAAGCACGTTCTTATTCTTTTTTTCCCATCTAAGCACCTGCTCATTTTGTTTTCCGCCGCCAAAACCTATTCCCGATGCTGTTTGTGCGATACGGGTAACCATAAGCATTTCCCGGTTGAAAAGGCTGTCGGGGATCTCGTAATAATAATCGTCTTCAATTTGATGCACCGTAAACAAACCTTTATCTGTTTTTGCATCTTTGGTGATCACCTTATCATAAGGTTTAATGCCGTTCTTGTCTTTTTCAGAGGGTTTGGCTGTAGCTGCTGTATTCTTGCTTTTTTCGGGTTGGAAAACAGCACAACTCGTTATTGAGAAAGAAAAGAAAACAATAACCAGCCGTAACAATAATCGGGTGTTCATTAATGTGAAATTTTAGTTAATAGTCGCTCAATTTAATAAAACAGATTGCAGTAGATTTATGGCAAGATGTTAAATTAAAAGGAGTTGCAGTATGCAGGTGTTGGACTGCCTTTTCTGCGGAAGGTTTAAAAGCAAGTTAAAATTTAATCCGAAGAAATGAAATCCGACCCCTATTTAAAAGAAAAAGCCACGGCCTTGAAATCGCTTTCAGCCGTGGCTTTATTATTCTTCAGAAATTTGGTCTATTCAAACCATTTTTCAACCTCTTCCAGCTGAAGGGCAGCTATGGGAAGTTTATTCTTCTTTCTCAATCCATTTAGTTTCTGATGCACCTGGGTTGCTTTGAGTTCTTTCAGTTTTGAAACACTTCCGAATTCATGCATCACAGTGTCCACCCATTCGTGTGGAACCCCTAGTTTAATGAAATCTTCAGGTTTTGGTGCGGCGGCTTTTTTCTCGGGTTTCATCTGGGGGAAGAAAAGCACTTCCTGTATAGATTGTTTGTTGGTTAGGAACATGATCAATCTGTCCATTCCAATACCCAGTCCAGATGTTGGAGGCATTCCGTATTCCAAGGCACGAAGGAAGTCATGATCAATGAACATGGCTTCATCATCTCCTTTTTCAGATAGCTGAAGCTGCTCCTCAAAACGCTCTCTTTGATCTATTGGGTCATTTAACTCAGAATAGGCATTGGCGATCTCCTTTCCGCAGACCATCAACTCAAATCTCTCGGTTAGTTCCGGGTGCTCCCGGTGCTCTTTACAGAGCGGACTCATTTCTTTCGGATAATCGGTAATAAATGTAGGCTGAATGAAGTTGCCCTCGCATTTTTCGCCGAAGATCTCATCGATCAATTTCCCTTTACCCATGGTGTCATCCACATCGATACCCATGTTCTTTGCAGCTTCAAAAAGTTCTTTTTCAGACTTTCCGGTAATGTCAAAACCGGTGTATTTTTTGATCGCGTCGGTCATGGTGATGCGGGCGTACGGAGCTTTGAAGTCAATTTCGTCTTTTCCGAAGGTCGCTTTGGTAGTACCGTTTACGGCAACCGCGCAATGCTCCAGCAGGTTTTCGGTGAACTTCATCATCCAGTTGTAATCTTTGTAGGCCACATAGATCTCCATCGCAGTGAATTCAGGATTGTGGGTCCTGTCCATCCCTTCGTTTCTGAAGTTCTTGGAGAACTCATAAACCCCGTCAAAACCACCTACGATCAGTCTTTTAAGATATAATTCGTTGGCAATTCGCAAATACAAAGGAATATCCAGCGCATTGTGATGCGTGATGAACGGTCTTGCAGCCGCACCTCCCGGAATAGATTGCAGGATTGGAGTTTCTACTTCGAAATAACCCTTATTGTTGAAGAAATTCCTCATCGCATTGAAGAGCTTCGTGCGCTTAACAAAGATCTCTTTCACCTTCGGGTTTACCACAAGGTCGGCATAACGCTGCCTGTAGCGCAATTCAGGATCATTGAACTCATCAAAAGTCTTTCCTTCCTTATCGGTTTTTGGAAGTGGAAGGGGTTTCAGAGCTTTGCTCAATAGCTGAAAATCCTTGACCATAACAGTCATTTCTCCAACCTGGGTTTTGAAAAGATCTCCCTCGATTCCTATAAAATCCCCAATATCAAGCAGTTTTTTATAAATATCGTTGTATTTGCTTTTATCTTCCCCGTGGCAGATCTCGTCGCGGTTGAAGTAAACCTGTATTCTTCCCTTTGAATCCTGGATCTCGGCAAAAGAAGCTTTCCCCTGTATCCTTCTGGACATGAGACGGCCGGCGATCACCACCTTTTTTCCTTCCTCAAAATTCTCTTTTATATCGGTGGTGGTATGATCTACCGGAAAAAGAGCTGCCGGATATGGATTTATATTGAGTTTTCGCAGAGATTCCAGTTTTTCCCTGCGAATTAATTCCTGTTCAGATAAATGCATGATTTTTAGTTCAAAATTCGACTGGCAAAGATACAGACTAATGGGTAACCAATCAATTGTTTTTTAAGCTCTTCTAATCTTCAGGAAATCGTATCTTTGAAGGGTATTTATGAGCCTCTGGAGAGTACTATTATCGATCTTGTTTCCGCCTCTGGCTGTTATTGACAGAGGGTGCGGTTCTGTCCTGATCGTGCTGATACTCACTCTTCTGGGCTGGATTCCCGGCGTGCTTGCAGCGCTCATTATTCTGAACAAAGGGAAATAGAAACTGAAAATGCAGAAGGATTGAATAAGAAAATTGAATTCCGGGAACTGGGCCGGAGAGATTATAAAGAGGTCTGGGATTACCAGCAGCAACTGTTTCAGGAGATCCTGGACCAGAAAATTAAGAACCGGAGGGAAAATACTTCCGAAGCAACAAAGAACCACTTGCTTTTTGTGGAGCATCCCCATGTTTATACCCTCGGAAAAAGTGGAGATATTTCGAATTTATTGATCAACGAGGAGCAGCTCAAAAAAAAGAACGCCACCTTTTATAAGATCAACAGGGGCGGGGATATCACTTATCACGGACCGGGCCAAATCGTGGGTTATCCCATTCTTGACCTGGAGAATTTCTTTTCAGACATTCATAAATATTTGAGGTTGCTTGAGGAAACCATTATCCTCACTCTTGATGAATACGGGATCAAAGCCGGAAGAAGTAAAGGCGAGACGGGAGTATGGCTCGATATTGATACTCCATTTGCGCGGAAGATCTGTGCGATGGGCGTGCGTGCCAGCCGCTGGGTGACCATGCACGGCTTCGCATTCAATGTCAATGCTGATCTTGGGTATTTTGACAACATCATTCCCTGTGGAATTGAAGGCAAGGCAGTGACTTCCCTTAACGTAGAACTGGGCGTAAAAGAAGTTCCCGTGGAGGAGGTGAAAGAAAAAATAAAGAAGCATTTTTCTACCCTTTTTGAAGCGGAGTTGGTTTAACAGTTCCCCGTTCCTGTTTCTCTTCACCTTGTTTTTATGACTAATTTCTAATGACTAAAGTCTACCAACTGATATCTACCTCACCTCATAAACCAGTATACTGTCATCCTCTCCCTGCACTACGAGATCGGGAGTCGAATTGTTATCAGCTTTAGCAAGATCTATTCTTGAATTTCCGTAAAGTGGGAATCCCGGGAGCAATTTTCCGTTGCTGTCAAACAGGTACACCTTGTGCGCCTGAGTATCGGTTACGCTAACATAGATCTTGTTGTCGATATAGAAAATTTCGGGAGCGGTGTATAACCCAAAATCAAGGTTGATCTCATTTCCTTTGATGTTAAGGATATTTTCAGACAATGTGACCAGGGATTTTTCCGTGGCATCGATCTGGTGGTTTTCGGAAAGCTTTAGCTCTTTCTTCTGAATTTTGCCATTTTCATCGACCTGTACGAGTTCTCCGGAAGTATTTGTAGAGGTAAATCTTTGTTCGTACTCATACCATTCATTATCCGAAAAATTCAGTTTTTCCTTCACCGGCACCCTTGTTTTTCCTGTTCTGCTTAGAATGTTCAGCTTGCCCGTTTCCTCCGGAATCAAAATATAATCCTTGCGCCCAATCCGGATGTGTTTTGGCATTTTGGTAATAGTGGCATCGGCTTTTGAAAAAGCGAATCCTTTAACCCGCTCTCCTTTGTTGTTGAACATATAAAGCTCCCTGTCTTGCACGATCACGAACCGATAATTTCTCTTGTTGTCATAATCAAAAACAGCGAGCGGCTGGGTGATCTCGTCTTTGAAGTCCAGCGGGAATGGTTTCACCACTCTTCCGGTCCTGTCGATCACGTGCAACCGGTTTTGTGTCGCAAACGCTAGTTGATACCGGCCATTCCGTAGAATATCTACAGATTGTATCTCTCCTAAAATGCGGGATTCCAGTTGTTTTTTCCAGTAGATCTTTCCGCCGGGAGAAATGAGATAGAGGACGTTATTGATGTCCTGTACTGCGACATCCATCCCATTGGTACGGTGGTTTTTGAAGAATACCGGCCGGGTCGCCAGTTCTGCTCCCAGCTGTACCGCTGTGGTTTGCGAAGGAGCATTTTCCTCCTTCAGGTCACTGTTTTTGGTGATCACCGCGTGAACATGGGCAAAATCTCCCTCGTAAATGAACTGAAGTGCGGTTAGGGGGTAATTTTTAAATATGAAATCCTCGGTAGCTTTTTGATGTTCTTCAGAAACTGCTTCAGAAATAACATTTTTGAAAGTGCTGTTGTTGGCCAGCAGCAGGATGGAAGCTTCGGTGCTAAGGCTTTCAAAAGTAGCTGCGTACGCATCGGTGTTGCTTATTACCTGTTCGTTTTGATGGGCAGCGATAACTTCTTTCAATAATTCCGCAGATTCAGCAAAAATCACAAATTGATCAAGATAAGCGTAAAACGAAAGTTCATCTGGAGAAATCAGCGGTTTTAGAAAATCAAAATCAGTTTTTCCGGAGTAGTGAAAAATGGTAGTTTCCCTGTATTCTTCAACTTCTTCCTGGTGGGCGGAAAGTGCCAGTTTGGAAGCTTCCCGGTCCAGGGTACGAATGGCAAAAACCTTACCTGCGGGCAGGTAGATCATTCCAGCTTCAGTAGCGGTTTCAAAGAGAGCGGGTGCTTCAGGAGAATTCTTTTTCTGATTAAAGAAATTCAGGTTATTATTCAGAACATTGAACTTTTCAAAAGTGATAGAAAACAATCCTTTTGCTGCGGAAGGTGTGATGGTGGGTAGCAAATTCTCTGAAGTTCCCACCCCTTTGAAGAGGTCGATTTGATGTGGCAGGGTGTCTCCGGCGATCGTAATCCCGTTCAGCTTAATGGCCGACTGAGTGATGTCGGCATCAAGATTTGTCCAGTTGCTGAAGTCTGCCACATACTTCAGATTTTCCTTAGGGAACCAGTTTTTTAGAATGGGTGCCAGTTTTCTATGGTTCACAAAGATCCCCGGTTGCCTGGCTGTAGAGGCTTTCATGGCTTTTTGGAAAGCCACCGAATTCTTGAGTTCAGAATTTCCGGAAAGACTGTTTTCCAGTAAACTTTTTGAATTGCTGAAGATGTATATGCTGTCTTGGCGTGAGGTAAAGGCAACCTGATTCTCCAAAGTATACTTTTTTATTTGGTGATCTTTGGTGGTAAAGGTTTCCACCATCTTGTTTTGAACAGAATCGGTAGAAATCTGAGGTGCTTCTCCCGAAATGAATGCAAATTCGAGATCGTTCTGTTCTGTGAAAGAGAGGGTGAGGAAGGCGGGCTGGTTATGCGGAAAATAATTCAGCAGGGATAGCTTTTCCTCCAGATGGTTTATTAACGGGTGATCAGAATTCTTTTTGAGAAGTTCGTTGTTCTTCAAATTACTAAAAAACAGATCGGGATCCTGTAGCTTCAGAATTACTGCCGAGCTTTCGGGGATAAAACTTTCCAGGTCTTTAGAGCCTGAATTATCTTTTGTGCATCCGGTGAGGAGGGCGATAAAAATGACCACCAGGATTTTTCTCATAAATACCTTTTTACACAAAAGTAGTATTTACAGGGGAAGTTCCAACTGCTCCGGGAACAGTTTGAAACTTTTTCGATGGTATTTGGTGATGCCGTATTCTTTGATTGCTTCACGGTGTTCTAAAGTCCCATAGCCTTTATTCTGTTTCCAGTTATACATGGGGTATTCCTCGTGGATCTTCATCATGAATTCATCTCTGTATGTCTTGGCAAGAATAGAAGCCGCGGCAATGTTGAGGTATTTTCCGTCCCCTTCAATGATGCACTCGTGTGGAATGTCCCTGTAATTATGGAACCGATTACCATCCACTACAATGAATTCGGGTGTTGTATGTAATTTCTCTATACAGTGGTGCATGGCCAGGATGGAGGCGTTAAGGATGTTGATCTGGTCGATCTCCTCCATATATATATGGTGCACCGAATAGCAGAGGGCTTTTTTTTCGATGATCTTGCGCAGTTCCCAACGTTTCTCGGCAGTAAGTTGCTTGGAATCATTGATCATTCCCTTCCTGAAGTATTTGGGAAGAATCACCGCCGCTGCAGTGACGGGTCCGGCCAAACAGCCTCTTCCGGCTTCATCGGTGCCGCATTCAAATTGGAAGGAGGTGTGTTGGGGTTTGAGTGGCATGAACTTTACTTAAGAGCTTCAAAATTAATAAATTTTGAAACAGTGAAAATTATGTTTGAGAAATTCATTTTCTACGAAATTTTTTAAGAATTATTTTCTTTCTCAAAAATTAATATATCTCTGATGAGGTCTTTATTTATAAGGCATGAGGAGGTTGTTCCTCTATTGAATTCTTAAAATTTTAACATTTAAAACTCACTTGAGTTTGGTTCGTTAATATATTCTTAGCAATTTAGGCCCGGCTAATTCAAACAAATTCATTAAAATGAAAAAAAGATTACAAGTAATTCTAACGTTTATTATGGCGTTAGTGGTGCAAATAACTTTTGCACAAGACAGGACCATCACCGGTACAGTTACCGATGGTGATGGAATGCCTTTACCGGGTGTAAACGTGCTGGTAAAAGGTACAACAAGTGGAACCCAGACTGACTTTGACGGCAAATATTCCGTACAGGCTTCTATGGGAGACATTATTGTTTTTAGTTACGTGGGCTTTGAGACCAAGCAAGAAGTGGTTGAGGAGGAAAACGTAATTGATGTGACTATGGTAGTTGATGCTGCCCAGCTTGAAGAAGTTGTGGTTACCGGGGTTGCGGGCGCAACTAGCAGGAAAAAGCTCTCCGTTACCGTAAACAAAGTTGATGCAGGAGATCTTGAAGTTATTCCTGCCACCTCTGCTGCCAGTGCTTTACAGGGTAAAGTTGCCGGTGTAAATGTTACCAATTTTGGTCAGCCTGGTTCGGGGTCTACTATACAATTGCGTGGTGCAACCAACCTTTTTGGAGGGCAGGATCCTTTGATTCTTGTTGATGGTGTCCAGGTGAATGGAGGAATTAATGATATAAATACCGATGATATCGCATCTTTTGAGATCGTTAAGGGGGCTTCTGCTTCTGCTCTTTATGGGTCGCGTGCCGGTAATGGTGTTATCGTGATCACTACCAAAAGAGGGAAATTTAATCAAGAAGGACCTCAGGTGACCTTAAGGAATGATATAGGGATGTCTCAATTGGCTAATAAAATTGATCTTAACAAGTCTCACGCTTATGACCTGGCAGCTGACTGGCAAGATTTTCAAGGCCAGTATACCAAATACGAAGGAGTTACTTATCCTAGTGGGTATAATGGAGTTGGTGGCGTTGGTCTTGGTGGGGCACCGGTTCCTTCTGCCGATGATATAGCAGATAACCCTTATGGTAAATACTTTGACAATCAGGATCTTTTCTTCGGTACCGGTGTGGATAATACGACTTATGCTTCTGTTTCCAATGCTTCGGAGTTTACTAATCTCTTTTTCTCAGCAGAAAGAACTGAGAACGAAGGTATCTTTGCCGAAACAGGCGGATATAAAAGATATGGTGTACGTTTGAATGGAGATTTCCAGATCAATGACTGGCTGAAACTTTCTACCAATAATAATTATATCCGCTCAAACAATGAAACACCGGGTGGAACTTTAGATGGAGTTATTTTTGATCTGGCTTTAACTGCTCCAGATGTTGATCTTAATGCTCCTAATCCAGATGGACAACCTTATTACTACTTACCAGATCCATGGGCAGCGACGACAATTAACCCACTTTATGACCTGCATACCAACAGAGAGTTGGCGACAAGAAACCGTTTCTTGGGATCCTATAACCTGAACATAGAATTTACAGACTGGTTGAATCTTGATACTGAATATGCAGTGGAGAGTACTAGTTGGATCAATGATGATTACACTCCTTATACTTCTTTCCAGGTGGGAGGAACCCTGGACGGAGAGGACGTTGGTTTTAGTTATTCTAAAGGTGCTTATTCGCGAGAAACGCAATCAATTTTATCTCAAAAAGCACAGGCTACTCTTAACTTCATAGAATCTTTTGGAGATCTTAATGTTGCTGGTAAATTGAGTTATTTATTAGAGGATATTCATGAAGAATATTACTACGGAAGTGGAACTGATTTCATATATCCCGGTGTAATTTCTCTTGATAACTTTAATGCTGCTAATACCAGAACCAGTTCCTATAAAGAAGATGAAAGAGCTCAGAATGCTTTTGCTATCATAGGTTTGGATTACATGGACAGATATATTTTGGATGCCATGTATAGAATTGATGGTTCATCTCTTTTTGGTGAAAATCAAAGATGGAATGACTATTATAGAGTGTCTGGAGCTTATCGAATTTCCCAAGACTTCAACATTCCCGGAATTCAGGAATTTAAGATTCATGGAGCATTGGGAACTGCGGGGCAAAGACCAGGTTTTAACTGGCAATATGATTACGTAGGGTTGACCACAGGATCTGTAGCGACAGATAGGATTAAAGATAACCCTGACTTGAAACCTTCCAAAACCACAGAATTGGAATTTGGTACAAATATAGAATTCCTTAGACGTTTCACATTCGAAGGAGTTTATGCCAAGGCAAAAACCGAAGATCAGTTTATGCTGGTTGACATATTTCCTCCTGCCAATGCCGGTGATAATAGACAATGGCAAAATGTGGGTACAGTGGAATTTAACACCCTTGAACTTAGTCTGACCTCTGCCATAATTGATAAGAAAGATTTAGGCTGGGATTTTGGAGTCCGTTTTAGTACTACAGAAAATGAAATTACAAGTTTAAATGTTGACCCTATTACTGTAGGTCCTGGAGGAACAAATACTCCTGGGGTGATCTTCAGAATTAAGGAAGATGAAGAATTTGGAGCGATGTATGGAAACGCATTCGTTACTACCTTAGATCAAATGGCAAACCAATTGCCAGAAGGTACTTCTATTGATGATTTCGTAGTAAACCGTGACGGAGTAGTTGTGCGTGCAGATGCTGTAGGTACTGCAGATGAAGCTGCGATTAAATTATTAGATGAAGAAGGTAATACATGGTACGGAAAAATTGGTTCCCAAAATGCCGATTTTAATATGGGCTTTACCTCAAATCTTCGATACAAAGGATTTAATTTCTATATGCTGTGGGATTGGAAAGAAGGAGGAGATATTTACAATAGACAAGGTCAATGGTTAACAAGAGATAACCGTCATGCAATGATCGATCAGGCCGGTGTTCCTGCCGCAGATCAAAAAACTAGGAGTTACTATCAAAGTCTTTATGGAACTAATGGTGATCTTGCCTACTGGGTAGAGGACGGTTCATATGTGAAACTAAGAGAAGCGTCTTTATTTTACACGGTGAACTCTGATCAATTGTCTCCTATTGCGAATGGATTCTTTGATTCTTTACGCTTAGGAGTGACTGGAAGAAATTTACTAACTTTTACTGATTATTCAGGATGGGATCCTGAAGTGCAGCGTTATGATCCTAACACACAGAACTATTATGCGATCGATTATGGTGTGTATCCGGTGTCTAGATCTTACACTCTTTCAGTGCAACTTAAATTTTAAAAAAGATTATTATGAAAAAAATAAAATTAACATTTACGGCTCTTTTGGCCATGATGTTCTTTTCGTGTGATGATTTCAACACCGACCTGGAGGTTCCGTACGTTGAAAATCCGACCAGAGAGCAGTTGGGAACAGAATCAACAGCTAATAAATTGTTTCATAACTGGTATAATACAGTAGATAATTACAATGGACCGGGTCTTATGCTTGCAACCATGGCAGACCAAATTACCATGTCCTGGGGTAACCAGGGAATGAGAGATATGTCCAGTGAGCCAAGAATCGCTTGGAATAACTCTTCTACTTATAGTTATGCCGTAGCTACTGAAGCGTATTTTAATTCTTTACACGCAATACTGGCTGATGCTAATGCGATCGTAGTTGGTCTGGAAGGAGATATAGAGTTTTCCGATCCAGATAAGTACGAATCTGTGGCTAGATTTGGTCAGGGAGCTTCTGTTGGATATTTAGCCCTAATGTTTGATCAGGTTTGGCTTTCAGATGCAACAGGTGTATTAAATGAAGGGCAATCTGTTCCTTATCATGATGCAGTAACATTTGCGTTAGATAAGTTGGATCTGGCTATCGCAGCTGCCGACCGGGGTGATTTTGAATTAGGTGATAATTTTGTTTATGGAAAAACCTATACAAGTGATCAATGGAGTGAGTTTCTCAATACTCTAGCAGCCAGAATATTGGTGAATAGCAGAAGGTATGATGGTGACTATGGTAATTACTCCGAGTCAGAATTCTGGACTAAGGTTCTCGCGTATACCCAGGAAGGACTTACCTATAATTTTGCGGTTGGTCAGGATGGATGGATAGACTGGTGGCCAGATTTTATAGGATATTCAATTTACCCGGGTTGGGGTAGAGTGGATATGCGTCTAATTGGAATGATGGACGAGTCTTATCCTCAATACTGGCCCGCTGGAGAAACTACTTTGCCCGAAGCATCAAGCCCTGATGCTCGTCTGGAAACAGATTTTGAATATCTTTCTTCGCAGGATTTCCCGGCAGATAGGGGTACGTACCATTGGAGTACATATCGTCATGCAAGGTACGATCAATGGTTGGCAAGCGGATTTACAACTGACCTATATGATATGTTGAAAGCTGAGAATGATCTTTATATGGCAGAGGCGTATCTTCATCTAGGAAATCTTGAACAGGCGGCTGCCGTACTAAATTCCAGTAGCCGGGTTGTTCGTGGCGAGTTACCACCAGTTGCTGTAGATGCAGCTGCTATTGAAGCCGCTATTCATTATGAGACTATGATTGAATTGATGAACACAGGAATGGGTCTTGGATTCTTTGAAATGAGAAGTGAAGATCTTCTTCAGGAAGGTACTCCATTACATCTTCCTGTTCCTGGAGCTGCATTAGATGCTGCCGGAATTCCTATCTATACCTTTGGAGGAACCCAGGGAACGCCTGGTGAGGATTACTCGACAGGAGGTTGGAGATAACCCCTAATTCCACTTAATTAGCTGATAAAAGGCTGCCGTAAAGGCAGCCTTTTTTTATGCTTTATAAAAAAAATAACACTTTGCTGATTTATGTTATATTCTCTGGAAAATCACCCTTTTACAGATATAATCAATGATCTCAATCTTTTTCATGGGTCTTGTGTGAAGATTTTTTTAAAAGAGTGCATTCTTTCCTTAAAATATTAACATTTCTGGTTTTTAGCTGTAGTTGTTTTATTAAGAAATTATTAGCATTTTTGACGTTGGCTAATTCTAATAAATTATAAAATGAAAAAAAGATTAAGTGGAATTCTAACACTGTTGATGGTGTTAGTTGTGCAAATTTCGTTTGCGCAACAACAAAAAGAGGTGACTGGAACGGTTACCGATGAGCAGGGAATGCCTCTCCCTGGTGTAAATGTTTTAGTGCAAAACACAAACAGAGGTACTCAAACAGATTTTGATGGTAATTATACCATTTCCGCTTCTGACGGCGAGCAGCTTGTCTTTTCCTATGTAGGATTTAATAGACAAACTGTGGTTGTGGGTGCTAAGAACGTCTATGATGTCGTTCTCGCAGTTGATGCAGCTGAATTAGAAGAGGTGGTTGTTGTGGGTTATGGTGCCACTTCACGTGAGCTTTCTACCTCCGCGGTATCCACGGTTTCATCAGAGCAAATTCAGGATTTCGTCCCCTCTACCAGTGTGGATAACATTCTTCAGGGTAAAGCTGCAGGTGTGCAGGTAACTGCTGCAAATGGAAGGCCCGGTCAGACTGCTTTTGTTCAAATTAGAGGCGTAGGGTCGATTAATGCGGGTTCTGCGCCACTTTACGTTGTGGATGGGACACCTGTTGATGCTTCGGCTATAAGTAATATTAACCCAAGTGATATTGCTTCGTTTTCTGTTCTAAAAGATGCTGCTACAGTATCCAAATACGGGTCCAGAGGAGCGAATGGGGTTGTCGTGATCACCACAAAACAGGGTAAAACCGGTGAGGCTCAGATTACTTTCCGTTCTTCTATAGGTTCAGGATCTATGATCGAGGATCCTTTCGATACAATGAATGCAGAACAAAAATTAGAATTGGAAAGACAATTTGCTGAATTGGGAATAAATGCGGCTCAAAGTTTACCTGGAGCATCAGCATCTCCAGAACAGTTAGAGCTTTTAAAATCATACGATACAGATTGGAAAGAAGCTTTATTGAGAGATTCTTATATTCAATCCAATGCTTTATCTTTCTCCGGGGCCACAGACGACTTCAACTACTTCCTGTCTTTTGGGTATGATAAAAATACCGGTATCATAGATAATATTGATGGGTTTGAAAGAATTTCAACTCGTTTGAATACTACTTATCAAGCTAAGGAATGGTTGGAGATAGGTGCAAATATCTCTTTATCTCGCAGCAGTACTGATCTTCCAAGGGATAGGAACAACGTTCAGAACCCTTTCAGAGCGATGTATGACTACAACCCTTATGACCCGCTTTATGCCAGAGATGCTGAAGGTAACATAGTTACTGAAGCAGATGGTACTCCGGTTTATAATACTACGAGGAGTGGATTTCCTGTGGCTAAGGCTTTAATTACAGAGCCAGAAGATTCAAGAAACTTCCTGATTATAGGAAATGTACATGCCGATATCCAGTTTAGTGATAAATTTTCAAACAGATTCACAGTAGGTGCTAATAGTAACAGGTTTAATCGTACTTCCAGGTCGATTGCGGGTGGGGTACTTAATTCTATTGTTGGAAACGCTGATTTTCCAGGCACCCAGACTGATAACTACAGCCTTAATTTTGAGTATAATGTAAACAATTTACTGACGTATTCAGACACTTTTGGTGAGCTTCATAATTTTTCTGCAAGTGCTTTATTAGAATACAACGAAGAAATTTATACCGATTTATTTGCTTCCAGTAGAGGTTTTCCTTCTCCAAATATTCCTTACCAGGACGTGGCTGCAGAGGCTACTGCTGCTGGATCTGATGAAATTAGAAGAATTTTATTTTCTCAAGGACTATTCTTAGACTATAACTTTGATCAAAAGTACATATTATCTGGGTCTGTAAGGAGAGATGGATCTTCTAGATTTGGACCAGAAAACAAATATGGATGGTTCTATAGTGGTAGTGCTGCATGGAATATAGCTAAGGAAGATTTTATGGACGGTTCAGTTTTTGATGACCTTAAACTAAGAGCTTCTTATGGTACCGCTGGTAACCAGAACATTGGAAACTTTAATTATTTAGATTTATTAGGTTTTGATACCTATAATGGATTTACCACGGCTATTCCATTAGGTGTGGGTAACCCTAACATTCAGTGGGAGTCACAAGCAATATTGGATATTGGAGTAGAATTTGGTTTATTCAATAACCGCATTTCCGGGGTTGTAGATTACTTTAAAAAGAATTCACAGGATTTATTGTTAAACCGGCCAATTTCAATGACAGTGGGAGATGAGAATAACTCTATTTTAGATAATGTGGGTGAAGTTGAGAACAGTGGTTTTGAATTGGCATTAAATGCTCATATTGTTAGAAATGCGAATTTCACCTGGACTGTAGGTGGACAAGCTGCTTGGTTGGATAATGAAGTTGTTGCCTTAGTTGGTGGTGAAGATATCATTCGCGGTACCACGATTTTAAGAGAAGGTGAAGAGATAAATACGTTTTACCTGCCTAGATATGCAGGTGTGAATCCTGCAAATGGTCAACCATTATATTATGACCTTGAAGGAAACTTAACTAACGAATACAGTGATTCATTTGAAACGGCTATTGAAGGAAAATCGCCAGCAGCAGATTTTGAGGGTGGATTCTATACTTCCTTTAAGTACAAAGGTTTTGGATTGAGAGGTGATTTTGTATTCAAAAAGGGCAACTATATCCTTAACTACCAAAGAAGCGCTGGAGTGTCTATAGCAAACATCCCGTATAATCAAAGAGTCGAAGCGTTTAACTATTGGAAAGAACCGGGAGATCAGAATGTGCTTCCAAACCCAGTTTATCAGGCTACTGCAGATCAAACTTCGACTCGTTTTCTTGAAAGTGGAGATTATGTAAGACTGAGAAACGTAACTCTTGATTACAGGGTTCCTGCCGCTTTCTTGGAAAATGTTGGAGTGGATAATGTAAGAATTTATGCTACAGGGCAAAACTTGCTTACTTGGACAGATTATAATGGAGATCCTGAAATTGGAATTGGGTCTTCAGAGAGCCTTGATCCGAGCAATGCAAATTTTATTCCTGGGGAATTTTCTTTGTTTAGTTATCCTCAGACCAAATCTTACACAATTGGTTTTGAGATAGGATTTTAATTAGAAAAAAATAGAACATGAAAAACAAAATAAAATTTTTATCATTTTTATTTCTGTCATTAGCAATGTTTAGCTGTGATGATGAAATAAACGACTTGGAGCCTTTCACCGAAGGAAACCCTGAAACCTTTTTTAATACCGTTTCAGCTTTCCAGAATGGTGTTGACGGTGCTTATAGTCAATTAAGGAATTATTACTCTGCAACAAATGGTTACCAGGGAATGCCCGATATCATGTCAGACAATGTAATTTTGGCTGCAACTGGTAGGTTGTCCAATGAAACCATGTATGATTGGAGGTATGTACCAACTACTGGTACTGTTGAATTTTATTGGAGTGAGGCTTATGAAGCTATCAATGCCGCTAACTTGGTGATTGGCCAAATCGACAACCTTGCAGATAGTGCTGAAAAGGATAATATTTTAGGACAGGCCCTTGCTGCTCGAGCTTTTGCTCATTTCGACCTTGTACGTTATTATGGAAAAATTCCTACCCAGAGCGCAGACGCTGGATCCTCTTTAGGAATAGTATATATAAAAGTGGAAGATGGAGATACCGGAGATCCTTTTGCTCAACCAGAAAGAGAAACTGTAGCCAGTAACTATGCTGAAATTATAGGAGATCTTGAGACAGCTGCTGGTTTGGTTTCCAGTGATAATGGAGAAGGAAGATTTGATAAGGATGCTGTATACGGATTGCTTTCAAGAGTATACCTATACAATGGAGATTATGAAAAAGTGATTTCTGCAGCAAATCAAGTTTCCGAAGCAGTTGCAACGGCTACTCAGTTGCCAAACGTTTATCTTGATGCGACCAACGCTGGAATTGTTTACGAGTTGCCAGTTAATACTACCTCAGAAAGTAGGTATAACAACGTTGGGGTGATTTACAGTCAAACAGTAAGTGGTAATGTTCGTTCTGAATATGCTGCAGCTTATGATTATGTTCAATTACTTGATCCGGATGACGTACGTAGTGAGGTAGCTGTTTTTGACGCGACCTATGACGGTAACAATTATAACGCTATTAAAAAATTCATTGGAGAAACTGGTCAGGTGAATGGTTTAGTAGACGTAAAAGTTATGCGCGCTGCTGAAGTTATTCTTAACAAAGCTGAAGCTCAGTACAGGTTAGGTAGAGAAGCTGACGCATTGGCAACCCTAAATGTTTTACGAGACAAACGGTATTCTTCCTATACAGGAGGTGAAACTGGTGAGGCTCTTCTTGATGCCATTTTAACAGAAAGAAGGATTGAATTAGCCTTTGAAGGTCATCGTTTCTTTGATGTGAAGAGACTAGGTGAATCAATTGTACGGTCTAATTTCGGTGACTTAGCCGATGGTACTGGGACTCCTCCCGAAGTTCTTGTACTTCCTGCCGGAGATCATAGATTCCAGTTGCCTATTCCGCAAGCTGAAATCAATGCTAACCCTAATATGGAGCAGAACCCAGGATACTAATTTTTAAAGAAAAAGTAAAATGAAAAAATTTATTAATAAATTATCATTTATTCTAGTTGGAGTGCTTGTATTGGCTTCCTGTGAAGGTAATGACATTCCTACGATTGACGTTGAGAATGCCAGAGCAATAGCTAGTTTCAATGGTGTGGCTAGCCAAAAGGTAGTTTTTGATCCTTCGGCAAATACTGAGAATGTAATTAAAGTAGGTGTAAGTACTGTTTCTAATCAAGATAGGCAAGTTACTTTAGTTGTTGACCAAGACGCAACAACTCTTCCTTCTGAATATTATACTATCAGCACCTTAAATCCTGTGATCCCGGCAGGAGAATTCACTACAGATATTGTAATAACAACTGTGCCGGGGACATCTTTACCCGCTGCTGATGGAGTTGTGGTATTGGAGCTTGTTTCTGTGGAAAATGCAGAAATTTTAGAAGGTAGTATAGATGAATTAACGTTAGGATTAAATGTTCAATGTCCTGAAGTGGATATGGCGAGCATTCCCGGCAATTATGCCATTACCTATGACGGTTTTGGAACATATATTGACGAAGGAGAGTTTGAAATTGTTGCTGGGCCTGGAGAAAATGAATTCACTATGCTTAACCCCTTTGGACATCCTGAAAATTACGATGTAGTATTTAGCGTTAATCCTGAAACTGGAGCAGTTACCGTAGCAAAGCAAGCCGCCTGGCATTGTGCTAATTTCGGTTGTGCTTATGGAGAGGGAAGAGTGCAAGGTCCAGGGCAAGCGCTTACTTGTATTGAGCAAATTGATTTCAATCTTACTCATACCGTAGATGCTGGATCCTTTGGTACTTATGCACTTCAAATAAATAAAATCTAAAACTCATTTTTATTGAGACATAAAATTAAAGCTGCTCTTTATGGGCAGCTTTTTATTTAGCTATTTTTTGAGGATTATAGGAGTTTTTATTAAATGATTGTTTGTGATGCGCCGGAGTTAATGGGGGTAAAAAGTAATTTATCATTATCTTCGCCGGCATCATCTTTGAGGATGAAATAAGTTAATCAGTAATAAATAAGTAATGCAGAATATATTTTTTCTTTTGTTCCTGTTCGGAGCCAAAGGCCTTTTAGCTCAGGGATTTCCTAGTGATTACGTAAGTCTTAGCGAAGAATTACAAAGAATAGGGCATGAGCAAGAAGAGAAAAAGGAGCTTGCTGGATCCCCTTTTTGGGAAGAAGAATATATTCCCGGGGAGATCAAGAGGAATGGGAAAAAAGAAATTGAGGCGTATTTTCGATACGATGTGCTTAATGATCAAGTGCGAATTAAAGTGAATCCTTCTGAAGATCAATTTTATCTTCTTCCGCGTTGGGGTGATTTGGAGTATGAAACCGGTGATTATAGTTATTTCTTGAGTCATAAAATAACTGATGATGAGAAATCTTTATATGGATACTTTATAAAATATTTTGCAAGTGAGGATGTTAAATTTTTTGGAAAACCACTTGCCGAAGTTTTACCTGCCCAAAGAGCTGAGACCAGCTATGATAAAGGACGTCCTGCAACTATAAAAGTCAAATCTAATTATTATATCCAATTTGGTGATGAACCTCTTATTGAGGTTAAAATCAAGGAAAGAGATTTCAGGAAGCTATTCAATGAATCTAAACGAATGAAGTCTTACTTCAAAGAGCAGAAAGTAAAGGATATAGACGATGTCGTGAGGATGTTACACTTCTTCGAGGAAGAAGTTTAGTGGTGTTTATTAAATGATGATGATAAATGCCTAAATATTTGCGCCGGAGTTTCAATTTACAGCGCACTACACTTTTTGTGTATATGAATTGACCGCCCCACTAGGGGTGGTTTTTTTATTTATACTATTCGCGTTTTCCTCATTTATCATACTTTTGTTTCTGTAGAAAATTATATGAAGCAAATTATTGTAATAACGTTCCTTATTCTGTTGCCGATTATCGGCTTTGGTCAGATTGAAAGGACCAATAGACCTGCGTTAAGAGGAATGGGGGCTGAACAACAGGATCCTTCCCAAAAAACGAAAAAGATAGGCCCCGAACCCGCCCCGGTTTCAGAATACAAGATTATCTCTGTTGAGAATGATACTACTTCTGTCGACACCTCTCTTACTATTCATAAGAATTATATATTCAATTATCTCAGGAAAGATAACTTCGAACTGTTGCCTTTTTCGAATGTGGGGCAGACCTATAACAAACTGGCGTACGATTTCACTGAAGGAGATCATCTCCTTCCGCAGTTTGGGGCAAGGGCCCGACACT
>CAZNFK010000044.1:0-19643 GCA_964572365.1 uncultured Flavobacteriaceae bacterium
TTTAACACCCCAATAATGGGTTTTAAAGCCCTCCCCTATGAATTATCTTATTTTTAAAAGCAATGAAAGACAATAAAAAAGTGGTTTACTGGCTGTTTACCGGCTGTTTCCTCATCTTCATCATGGTCATTGTAGGCGGGATCACTCGCTTAACCAATTCCGGATTATCTATTTCAGATTACAAGCTTATTACGGGAACGATTCCTCCGCTCAACGAGCAGGAATGGACCGAGGCTTTTGAGCTCTACAAGCAGTACCCTGAATATCAGAAATTACATTATCATTTCACCCTGGAAGATTTTAAAGGAATTTATTTCTGGGAGTGGCTCCACCGGCTGATCGGTAGAGTGATCGGGATCGTTTTTATCATTCCGTTCCTTTACTTCCTGTTCACCAAACAACTTACCCTTCCTACCATTAAAAAATCACTTGTTCTTTTGGCTTTGGGCGCCTTCCAGGGATTTATGGGTTGGTATATGGTAAAAAGCGGACTTGTTGATATACCTGCTGTTAGCCATTACCGGCTGGCAGCACACCTTATGACTGCCTTCATCACGTTCGCTTACGCCTTTTGGGTCGCCATGGATCTTTTATATCCGAAGAAGAAAGCCATAAATAAGAACTTCCGAAACCTCTTGTGGTTTGGGATGATCGTACTTCTGCTGCAGATTATATGGGGAGCTTTCGTCGCCGGGCTTGATGCGGGCTGGATCCATAATACCTGGCCAAAAATGACGGGCGGCGAATGGATCCACGAAACGGTATTTATAGAGCAAAACCCGGTGTGGAAGAATTTTATCGAGGGAAAAAGCGGGGTTCAGTTTGTGCACCGTTACCTGGCATACATAGTCGTAGCTGTGATCTTATACATCTGGTACAGATCAAGACACCTTTCACTAACCCTTCCGCAGAAAAGAGGGATACAATGGTTGGTAGGTTTGGTATTCTTCCAATTCCTGCTAGGGGTGTTAACCCTTATTTATGCTGTGCCAGTGTGGTTGGGAGTGGCTCACCAGGTGGGAGCATTTTTCCTGCTTACGGCAATGACTTTCACCCTGCACAGATTTAGCAGATAGATGGGATTTCCCATCTAAAAACGTATCTTTGCAAACCAATTTTTTGATTTATGCTATACAGATTCAGAGTTATTTTAGATGCGGAAGAGGATGTGTTTCGGGACATTGAGATCATGGCCGATAACACTTTGGAGGATCTGCATAATACCATTTTACAATCTTTTGGTTTTGACGGGACCGAAATGGCTTCCTTTTACATTAGTGATGACGACTGGAACCAGGGAGAGGAAATTTCCCAGTTCGATATGGCCGAAGGCGGAAGTTCCATCAGGTTAATGAATGAGACAACGCTGGACGATGTTGTGGATGAATCCCGAACCAAGCTCATTTATGTTTATGACTTTCTAAGCATGTGGACCTTCATGGTCGAACTGGCAGAGATCGCAGAACCCGATCCTCAAATGGATTATCCTAACCTGATGTTTGTCCACGGGCAATTACCTACTACCGCCCCCGAAAAAGAATTCGAGGCCGAAAATGACGATCTGGGGCTGGAATTTGATGATGATTACGATGTAGACGACTACGACGACCTGTCCTTTGACGAAAACTGGAATTAGTCGCAGGTAAATTTTAGCTAAAAATCTTCTTTTCTTTTTTAATATCTTGCCGACCGGCCGGGAATTCCCCATGCCGAAAAAGCAAAAAAACAACCGTATATGATCAATTTATATAACGCTCACATTGACTCGTTATCTATCCACCGTGTTGGAAACAAGAGCCGTAATGAGAACATCTTCCTTTCTGCGCAGCCTTTTCAGCTTAATGATGAGATCACTCCCTTAATCAAGGAATATTTCCTGAAACCTTTCCGGGAAAAAGAGGAGAATTACTTCCAGTTCAGCAATGAAGTGGATATTGAGTTCAATCCGTTATATGATATCTGCAACAAGATCTTTGACAATCCGCAAGACATTCATGCACAGTCCAAAAAGATCACTACCCTGCTTTTTGAACAGTCGGCCCACCCGCACATTAAAAGCGGAGAAGTCTACGTTGTCTTCTTTGACAACATGATGCTTGATAATGAAAAGACCACTGCCATTGGGATCTTTAAGTCTGAGCTGAAGCATGATTTCCTTCAGTTCCAGGAAAAGGAAAGCATTCTGGAGATGATCATTCAGCAGGGGATCAACCTGAACAAGCTCGATAAGGGGGCGTTGATCTTCAACAGGAACCGCGAAGATGGCTATAAGATCCTTTCTGTAGATTCCAATAAATATGATACCAAGTACTGGCTGGAAAATTTCCTTGGTGTCGATGTCCTTGCCGATGAGAACTTTAATACCAAGAAATACCTCAAATTTTGCCAGAACTTCGCTAAAGACGTGGTGCTTCCTGCGGAAGATAAAAAGGAAGAAGTGATGTTCATGAACCGAAGTGTGGATTACTTCGCCAAGAATGATGATTTTGAAGAGAGCGCATTCCTGAATTCGGTTATTGACAACCCGGCTTTGATTCCTGAATTCCAGAATTACAAGACCGAGAAAGCTCCGAAATACAAGATCGAGGACCTTACCAGTTTTCCTATTTCCAATACCGCGGTGTCAGCCGCCAGGAAGTCGATAAAGAATACGATCAACCTCGATACGAACATCCAGATCAAAATGGATTTCATCAACCCTGAGTCTGCTGAAAAATTCGTAGAAAAAGGTTGGGATGAGGAACGCCAGATGTATTATTACCTGGTGTATTTTAACAAAGAAAATAAAAGCTAGAAAAAGAGCCAAGACCGCATCGCTTCTAGAGCCAAGACTAAAAATAGAAAGGGTTTCAAAAATGACATTTTTGAAACCCTTTCTATTTTTCCTTAAACCTTGAACCTTATTCCTTTAAACAAGTCTTTTCATATTCACATCCTCATAGTTCCTTTTTACAAAATCAAGAGCAGTTCTTAGGATCTGGCCCATAGAACGGGCCCTCTTGAATTTCATATCATTGGAAAATTCATAGAGTTCTTTACGCAATTGCTTCACATTACCCTCGTTCGATATTTGGTCATTTAGGATACATCGCATAAGCTCCTTATACCGGGATTGCGCGTTGATGATCCTTTTTGCAAGCAAAGAGCGTTCTTCCCGCCGGTATTGCTCTATCGAAGAATCCTGAAGTTTATCTGAAACCAGCTGTACCATTTTAAAATTTTCCTTGAAGAACTGCGGTCGATACACTTTTAAGCTTCCTTCAAAACTTTGCTGGTCAAAATCGATCGCTCTAATTTGATATTCCACATGATCAAAATCGTGAGTGGGAATGATCACATAGTTATATGACCTCATATCGCCCAACAACCTGATGGTACACCGCTCATTGAATTTTACGAACTGTTTGGCGATCTGCGTCTTTGCACGCTCATCACAATGCGGCAGTTCATCATCTATAAAAACATCCCCCGGGATACCGGCAATATGCTCTTCAATAAGTGTATCGCGGTAGACCAGGAAATTGATCCGGTGCGGGGAAAGTATGTGTTCAAATTCCAGCCCGTAGATACGGGACGCATCGGCTTTCTTTACATAAAAATAGGTGAAACTGTCATTCAAGACATTTCGGATCTTAATTCTGAAAGGTTTGGAATTTCCGAAGGTGCAGTAATCTATGGCGTCAACATTCAGGAATTCCAGCGAATCATCACTCCCGTCTGAATGCAGAATTGTATAAACCTGCTTTAAGCTGTTATCGATATCATTCCGCTCATGATCGGCGTAATAACAACGCACCCAAAAGGTATCTTCCTCATGCTGATCATAAACCACAATGGAACCTGAGAACCGCAACAGATCATCATAAAATACGGGGATCTTGATATTGCGGTTGTATTTTGCCAAATATTTATGAAACCGTTCGTTAACGGGAAAGGACGGTTTCTTTTTTGACATCAGTTTTTCTTCCATTCCTTGCTTTTCCTCAAAAATAAGACTTCTTTTGGTTTGGCCATGTAACAAAACGTTAACTTGGCCGTCGAATGTTAAAAGCCTTCAGTATTTTGGAAAAGATATTACAGATCAACAACCTCACGAAAAAGTACGGTCCAGTAACTGCCGTCAAGGACCTTTCTTTTACCATAGAAAAAGGAAATGTATATGGTATTTTAGGCCCCAACGGGAGTGGAAAATCCACTACGCTTGGCGTGGTGCTTAATGTGGTCAACAAAACCAGTGGTGATTTCAAATGGTTCGACGGCAGGGAAAGTACGCATGACGCCCTTAAAAAAGTAGGAGCCATCATAGAGCGGCCAAACTTCTATCCTTACATGACCGCTGCCCAGAACCTTGACCTGGTTTGTAAGATCAAGAATGTCTCTCCGGAAAAAATTGATGAAAAACTGGAATTGGTAGGACTGCTGGATCGAAAAGACAGTAAATTCCGAACTTTTTCCCTGGGGATGAAGCAGCGCCTGGCCATTGCCTCTGCCCTGCTCAATGATCCCGAGATCCTCATTTTGGACGAACCCACCAACGGACTCGATCCTCAGGGAATACACCAGATAAGGGAGATCATTACCAGGATCGCTCAAGACGGCACGACCATTTTACTGGCTTCGCATTTACTCGATGAAGTAGAAAAAGTATGCACACATGTGGTGATCATTCGAAAAGGCGAAAAACTGTATAGCGGGCCGGTTGACCAGATGAACGCCAGTTTCGGGTTCTTTGAGCTCAAAGCTACCGATAATGAGAAATTACAAAGGCTGCTGGAGGATCATCCTTCCTTCGGAAAGATCGCCCGAAAAGGCGAGATCCTGGTAGCTTTCCTCAACGAACCTTTGGAAGCCGAAGCTCTGAACAAGTACCTTTTTGAAAACGGACTGGTGCTTTCGCAGCTTGTTAAACGCAAGGAAAGCCTTGAAGAACAGTTCTTACAGTTAACCAACCAAATCTCCGCCTAATGTTACGACTGCTCACTATAGAATACCATAAATTGCGTTACAGCAAATCTGCCAGGATCCTGGTGACAACCTATTTTATCCTCATCACTTTTATCGCACTCATCGCATCTATCGAATTTAAGTTCGGCGGAGTGGAATTCAGGGTAGCGGACCAAGGGATCTTCAATTTCCCGTACATCTGGCATTTCAACAGTTATATCGCGGCCACTTTGAAGCTGTTCCTGGCCATCGTGATCGTTTCCATGATGTCAAATGAATACACTAATCGCACGCTAAAACAAAATCTGATCGATGGTCTTAGTAAAAAAGAGTTTGTGCTTTCAAAGTTTCTGACGGTACTCGCCTTCTCGTTTCTTTCGACCGTATTCCTGTTCATCGTCTCGATGATCCTGGGGCTGTCTTTCTCAGACTATACCGAATTTTCGATCATTTTTTCAGATCTCGAATACCTGCTCGCCTATTTTGTGAAACTCACCGGCTTTTTTGCTTTCTGTATGTTCCTGGGGGTACTGGTAAAACGCTCTGCTTTCGCTCTGGGTTTCCTTTTCATATGGTGGATCCTTGAAAATATAGGATATGCAGTAATGAAATACAAGTTGTTCAGAGGCAGCGAACTTGCCGATAACATCGCGCAGTTCTTTCCGCTTGAATCTATGAGCATCCTGGTAAAAGAACCTTTTTCCCGGCTCAACGTGATACAATCTGCGGCAACTCAGCTGGGCTCAGAATTCTCTAAAGATTATGCCATTCACTGGTACCAGTTACTGGTAGTTGGGATTTGGATAGTCATTTTCGTTTACCTCTCTTACCTGCTTCTCAAAAAAAGGGATCTGTAAGAGGTTTTCTTCGGAAAAATTCTGATTCCAAAAGAGTTAGGAGTGGCCTTCTTTTTGATAAGCTATGCAAAAGGACTATTTTTGCAGGCCACAACTCAGCTACATGAAATTCAAAGTAAAATCAGATTTTAAACCTACCGGAGACCAGCCCCAGGCGATCGATCAACTGGTCAAAGGCATAAACAGCAACGAAAGATACCAAACCCTTCTTGGGGTGACGGGTTCGGGGAAAACCTTTACCGTGGCCAATGTCATAGAAGAGGTGCAAAAACCAACTCTGGTCCTTGCTCATAACAAGACGCTTGCGGCGCAGCTTTATTCGGAATTCAAACAATTCTTCCCGGACAATGCGGTGGAGTATTTCGTAAGTTATTACGATTATTATCAACCTGAAGCTTTTATTCCCACTTCGGGAACCTATATAGAAAAAGATCTTTCCATAAATGAAGAGATCGAAAAACTGCGATTGAGCACGACCTCTTCCCTACTCTCGGGTAGGCGTGATGTGATCGTGGTAGCATCGGTTTCCTGCCTGTATGGTATTGGAAACCCCGTGGAGTTCAAAAAGAACGTGATCTCAATTGAACGGGATATGGTCATTTCCAGAACTCAACTGCTACATAAACTGGTGCAGAGCCTTTATTCCCGGACTGAAGCCGAGTTCACTCATGGAAATTTCAGAATAAAAGGAGATACAGTAGATGTTTTTCCAAGTTATGCCGACAATGCCTTCAGAATTCACTTTTTTGGAGATGAGATAGAAGAGATAGAAGCCTTTGATCCTGCTACCAATCAGGTGATCGAGAAATATGACCGCCTGAATATTTACCCGGCCAACATGTTTGTTACCTCCCCCGATGTTTTACAAGGAGCAATACGGGAGATTCAGGATGACCTGGTAAAACAGGTAGGATATTTCGAAGAGATCGGGAAGCACCTTGAAGCAAAACGGTTGGATGAAAGAACGAATTTTGACCTGGAAATGATACGGGAACTGGGATATTGTTCCGGTATCGAGAACTATTCCAGGTACCTGGACGGGCGACTTCCCGGCACGAGACCTTTCTGCCTGCTGGATTATTTCCCCGATGATTATCTCATGGTAGTAGATGAGAGCCATGTAACCATTCCGCAGGTGCATGCGATGTATGGCGGGGACAGGTCGCGAAAAGAAACTCTGGTAGATTATGGTTTCAGGTTGCCGGCAGCGATGGATAACCGCCCGTTGAAGTTCGAGGAATTTGAAATTCTCCAGAACCAGGTAATCTACGTAAGTGCTACCCCGGCTGATTATGAACTACAGAAAACAGAAGGTCTTTACATTGAGCAGGTGATTAGACCTACCGGATTACTGGACCCCGTGATCGAGGTAAAACCAAGTTTGAACCAGATCGATGATCTTATCGAGGAAATTCAGCAGAGAATAGAAAAAGATCAGCGAATCCTGGTGACCACCCTTACCAAAAGAATGGCCGAGGAGTTGACGAAATATCTTACCCGAATCGATATTCGTTGCCGGTACATTCACTCAGATGTGGACACGCTCGAACGGGTGGAAATTATGCAAGACCTTCGAAAAGGAATTTTTGACGTGCTTGTTGGAGTAAACCTTTTAAGGGAAGGTCTCGACCTGCCTGAAGTTTCTCTGGTAGCCATTCTTGATGCCGATAAAGAAGGATTCCTTAGAAGTAACCGTTCGCTTACCCAGACTATTGGACGTGCGGCAAGACACCTGGAAGGAAAAGCGATCATGTATGCAGACAAGATCACAGACAGCATGCAGAAAACGATAGACGAGACGAATTATCGAAGGGAAAAGCAGTTGAAGTACAATGCCGATCACAATATTACCCCTACTGCTCTAAAGAAATCTTTCGAGAACATGTTGGTGAAGAACAAACCCGAACCCTATAAATATGAAGTCGCTCCTGACCTCAAGGCAGCCGAAGCCGAAACGGAATACTTCAGCAAACCGCAACTTGAAAAAAGGATCAGGGAAAAACGAAAAGCAATGGAAGCTGCGGCAAAAGAACTTGATTTTATGACCGCGGCAAAACTTCGGGATGAGATAAAAATGTTACAGGAACGGGCACAGGAAGCGTCTTAAAATTTTTCAATCAACTGTAAATCAATGGGATAAATTATTATATTTATCCCATTCTTTTTTACTAATCACTGCCTCCCCTTTAAATTTTAAGGTTAAATGACAAAAAACTTCATTTTTGGAGCGGTACTTTTTTCGTGCCTTTTTTCAGCGCAGGCACAGGTAGGGATCAACACTACAGATCCTAAAGCACAACTGGATATCATGATCCCTAATCCTGATTCCCCCGGCAGCACAGACGGGATATTAATTCCGCGGTTATCAAAATTTCCCACCACAGATCCTTCCTCAGAACAACACGGGATGCTCATTTTCCTGAAAACCGGAACAGCAGAACTTCCAGAGGGATTTTACTTTTGGAATGAAAAGATAAAAAATTGGGAAAGCCTTACCGGGAAAGCATCTTCAGACTTCTATAAAGTGGGAACCACCACCGCGGCTACCAGTCAGCAGGAACCGATCTTCAGAACCGGAAATGTGAATATTGGAGGAGAATCTGATAATGTCAAACTAAGGGTTGTAATTAGTCCGACTGAAGATTTCAAAACCAAAACCGGTTTTGAAGTAGAAAATGGGAGCGGCTCTCCTACCAATGTCACCTACGGCATCCTGAGCACTAACAAATCTATTACCGCTGATAAAAAGTACGGGATCAAGAATACAGTTTCTGCGAGTGGTACCGGGATCCACTATGGGATCTACAATGAAACCAATCAGAATACCAACGAGGAGATCTACGGGATCTATAATGATGTAGGCAAAACCTTTGGCGCGACTAAAAACCATTACGGCATCTATAACAAAATTGGAACCGTACAGGGAACCGGGATGGTCTATGGTATTTATAGCGCGGCCTTTGGAAATGATCCAAAAAAGCTGTTTGCCGGTTTTTTTGAAGGAAGGGTTGGGATAGGTACGCCAGGTATGGAATATGTACTACCGGCAACACGGGGCAGCCTTGACCAGGTGCTGGTTACTGATGCTACCGGAAATCTCTCCTGGAAGTATCCCAATTTCCAAACCTACTCCTCCACCACTTCTGCCACAGGAGCTTATGCTATTCCTGACGACACTTATACTTTAAGAATAAACAACCAGGTGGGCAGCATTATAATACCTGATGCCGCGACTAATAAGGGCCGTCTGATATACCTCATCAACTGGCCGGGAAACTCAAAAAAGACTTTAGAATTCCTCAACAACAATGATCTTTTTGATATTACTACAAATTCTACCGTGACTGAGATCAATCCCGCAACAAAATATTTAATCCAAAGCGCCGGCAACAGGTGGATCCTGCTGGATAAGTAGAAAATATCTTTATATAATGTTGGTTAAAGCCTTGTTCTTTGAATTGCCTCCGCCTTCAGGCGGAGGATTAGTTTTAGATCTCCACCCCAAAGGGCTTGAGCCCAATTAAGCCGTGGAATAAATCTTCTTTTCTGTCTTTTCTAATCTGATCCTTACATCTACAGCAGTCAGATAATCTTCTGTAGCCATAAGAGGATTCAGGTCCAATTCTGTAATTTCAGGAACAGCGATCAAAAGATTTGAGATCTTTACAATAGTTTCAGCAAAGGATTGGAGGTTGATTCCTTTCTGCCCCCTTACACCCTCCAATATTGGATAAGCCTTCAGATCTTTTATCATGCTGACTGCCTCTTCTTCTGAAACCGGAATCATCGCAGCATTTACATCCTTTAATACTTCCACAAAAATCCCTCCCAGTCCGCATAAAATAACATGAGGATAGTTGGATTCCTTTTTTGCCCCGATGAATAATTCCATTCCCTTTATCATTGGCTGAATGAAAACAGAATTCGCTCCCTCTATTTGCATCAGTTTACGAAAGCCTTCAGATAGCTCGGCCTCATTTGAAACATTGAGAATAACCCCGCCCACATCCGATTTATGCAAGGGTCCTTCAACCTTCAGAACCACAGGAAAGGCTACAGACTTTGAGATATCCTCCAGTTCTCGTTCATCCCTGACATGAAATGGAGTTGCAAATTTCACCCCCGCAGTTTCCAACAATGTAATTGCAGCTTCTGTTGGCATGTATCCTTCCGGAAGCGCATCTATCAGTCTCCGGATTTCTTTAGATCTTTTAGAATTAGGATCTGCGGTGTTACTACCTGTCGAAGCATAATTATACACCTTCGCCAAAGCACTTCCGAAGAGAACTTCATCATGAAATGCGATATTCCCTTTCTTTATAAAATTCTGAATTTCATTTTTCACATTCACCACTGATGGTAAGATGGCATAGATCGGCTTATTAGAGGTCCTTATTTTCTCATTCAGTACATCATAAACATCATCTACAGCTGTTAAACCCGGACTTCCAAAAATGACCGCCATAGCATCAACTTCAGGACAGGTTTCACAGTATTCAATAATGGCTTCCAATTGCTGCGCATTGCCAGTCGCTAAGAAATCAATCGGATTCGAAACTGAGGAACCGTCAAACAACCGGCTCAATAAGGCTTCACTTTCTCTACCTTCTAAACGAGGGATCTTTAATCCGTCCTTTGACAAAACATCGGTCAGCATCACAGCAGGCCCGCCGGCATGGGTAATAATGGCAATATTCTTTCCTTCAGATTCCTTTTGCTGAAGAATACCGGCAACAGTAATAAGTTCATTGCGGCCATAACAGCGTATTATTCCGGCTTTCTTGAACAAGGTATCTACAAAAACATCTGAATTGGCAATAGCTCCGGTGTGTGAAGAAGCCGCCCTGTTTCCTTCTTCTGAACTTCCGGCTTTAACAGCCGCTATCTTGTAGCCCTTACGTATTAAGGAAGCTGAATGTTTTAAAAACTTTAGTGGATCTTTTATGCTTTCGATGTAAAGCATTTTTACCATCGAACTCGACTCCTTTTCAAAAGAGCGATCCAGGTATTCCAGGATCTCCTCCACTCCTACCTGGGCACTGTTCCCGACTGTATAAACACTGGAAAACCTGAGACCTAAACTTTGTGCCGCTTCAATGATGAACACTGCAGTTGCACCAGAACCTGAAACAAGATCAACTCCATTTTCATCCAGTTCGGGGATAGGTGTGGTAAAAACGCCTGTGTAATTCTTATTGATCAATCCAATGTTATTAGGTCCCAATAAACTTCCGCCTGCTTCATTGATCAATTCGACGATTTCCCTTTCCAGTTTTGCTCCGTTTTCATCTTTTTCACTGAATCCGGCTGAGAAGATTATGAAGCCTTTAGTATTCTTCTTTTGAGTAAGAACCTTTACGGCTTCAAAAACATATTTGGCAGCAATAGCGATTATCGCCAGATCTACTTCAGGTAAATCATTGATGTCGTTAAAACATCTTACCCCCTGAACAACATCCTGTTTGGGATTGACCACATGTAATTGTCCTTTAAATTGATGATCGATCAGGTTTTTCAAAACCCGGCCACCGGGACTGTGAATATTATCAGAACCCCCAACAACCACTATGTTTTTGGGATGAATTAATTTTGAGTGAAGCATAACAAACCAAGAATTTAATGTAAAGGAAGAGATTTGAAATAGGATTATAGCTGATATTCATCAGTATCTGTTTGATCACATCTTTGTTATTTTGAAAGAACAGCTAAATCTTTTCTTGGGTATGTATGCATTTTCAAACGCGGTTAATTCCAGGCATTCAGAGGACGTTAAACAATTGATGAAACAGGCTTCCGGAAAGAACCTGATCTCCTTTGCCGGCGGTATGCCAAACAATGATCTGTTTCCGGTTAAACAGATTAGTGAAATTTATAACTCCTTACCTGATACCATTAAGAAACTGAGCTTTCAATATGGACCCACCTCCGGTTATCCTCCGTTAGTCAGTTCCCTGGAAAACTATTTGAAGAATAAGGGATTGGCAGTTGATGACAACCGAATTCTCATCACTACCGGTTCGCTCCAGGCCATCTCCATTATTACGCAGGAATTCGTAAACGAAGGAGATATTATTTTAACAGAAAATCCCTGTTTTGTAGGTGCTCTAACTGTTTTTGAAACTTTTGGAGCAGAGATCCACAGTATTCCGATTAATAAAAATGGCATCAATATCGAAGCTTTGGAAAGCAAGATCAAGTCTTTAGACCGAAAACCTAAATTCTTATATGTCACACCTAATTATCATAATCCGGCAGGTATCGTTTACACTCCCGAAAGAAAAAAAGAACTTCTGGAAGTCTTAGCCGGAACTGGAATAATCTTACTGGAAGATGATGCTTACAGTGATCTTTATTTTAATGAAGATGAAAAACATCTGACTAAAGCCATGAAATCTTTTGGTGTAAAGGATGTGGAGATAATATATACAGGTTCATTCTCCAAAATCCTGGGACCGGGATTCAGATTAGGTTACATGCTTTCTTCTGAAGAGATCTTCGAAAAAGCCGAAACGGTGAAACAAGCCCTGGATGCCTGTACCTCCAATTTCATGCAGATCCTGGCGAATGAATTTTTAGCACAAAACAAACTGGAACCATATTTGACATTTTTGAGAACTGAATATCTGGAACGCAAGAATTTGCTTCAGCAGTATCTAAAGACTTACATGCCTGAAGAAGTTACCTGGAATGAACCAAAAGGAGGTTTCTATGTCTGGCTTAAATTACCGTCTCATATCAGGTCAACAGACGTTTTCAAAGAAAGTGTCAAA
This sequence comes from uncultured Flavobacteriaceae bacterium, assembly GCA_964572365.1. Classification (GTDB taxonomy): domain Bacteria; phylum Bacteroidota; class Bacteroidia; order Flavobacteriales; family Flavobacteriaceae; genus Salinimicrobium. Next base: position 12,572 of record CAZNFK010000044.1, read on the forward strand.
AAAGGTGTGGTTTTCGTAACCGGCAGAACCTTTGATCCCGCCAGTAAAAAAGATGACAGGTTGCGACTTTCCTTTTCGAACATGCCAAAGGATCAAATTGAAAAAGGGGTGATTATCTTATCTGAAGCAATAAAGAAAGTGCTACAGGATTCTAAAGTGGTTCTTTCGTAAACAATCTCATTCACAATATCCTATCCTTCCTAGCGAAGATCCTTTTTGTAAGTATAGTGCTTCTTCCCCCGCTTAAAATTTTTTTGACGCTTTGGAGAAAATTTAGCCGGGGAAGCACGGTTCCAATTTTACGGGAGCAAAATTGGAATCACCTATCAAAAAAATGTCTTTTTTTGGCTCGTTTTTTTTCGCATCCGACGACTGCAAGGAGAAGAATGCACAGCAAAAAAATGAAAAAATATGATTCATGTTTATAGGCAGAAAACTGCTTCAGGTTGTTATTTATGAGTTAATTCATTTACTCGCTGCCAGATCAGTAATTCCTTCGGCTACTTTTTTCCCTTCAGAAAAGGCTTCCAGGTTCAGCTTCACAATCTTTTCACTCTTGTGCTGAAACAATTCTTTTATAGCTGCGATCAAGCTGTCTTCCGATAAAGGGATCAGAGCTGATGCCGCTCCCAACAATACTATATTAGCAACCTTTGAATTTCCGATCTTTTTGGCGATCTCAGTTGCATCTACGATAACATGATTTGGATGTTTCTTGATTTGGTCAAAAAGATCACTTTTTTCAGGGTAATTGGTCGTATTGATAAAAGTTTCTGAATCTGTAACCAACCAGCCATCTTTCTTCAAAAAAGGAAGATATCTCAATGATTCCATTGGCTCTACCGATAAGATCAGATCGGCTTTACCCTCCGGAATGAGATCGGAATGAATTTCTTTATCAGATATTCTTACGTGAGACTGAACGGCACCGCCGCGTTGGCTCATCCCGTGAACTTCAGATTGTTTTATAAAGAGATCCTGGTTTAGAGCCGCGGTATCCAGAACTGCAGCTATAGTTAGAATCCCCTGACCGCCTACACCTGATAATATAATGTTTGTTTTCATCTGTTTAATGTTTTGTTTTTAATCAGTCAGAAACTCTAGTTTAATGCAGCGATCCTGGCTTTGATCCCTTCTTTTTGTTCCCTGGATAATCTCACGCAAGGTCTTTCAGAAATAATCACCGAAACTCCTTCGTATTTGAGTTCATTTCGCAGGACCTCTACATTTTTATCGTGATTCTTTTTCAGAGGAACTATAGTTTTAAGATGATCGGGGTGAACTCCAATCCCTAAACAGATCTTGTGTAGCCTTCCTACTGCCGTTGATTCCTGGGCTCCCGTCATAGCCACAGCCGAGTTATCTGAAATGATGATCGTTATAGGTGTATTCTCGTAAACCGCATCCAAAAGACCTGTCATTCCGGAATGGGTAAAAGTAGAATCTCCAATCACTGCAATCGCATTTTCCATTCCGGCATCTGCGGCGCCCTTTGCCATCGTAATGGATGCTCCCATATCTATCAGTGTGTTTATGGTACCCAGAGGCGGTAAAGCACCCAACGCATAACAGCCAATATCTCCAAACACATTTTTGTTCCCTATCTCGGGGATCAACTCGTTTATGGCATTAAAAAGATCAGTATGACCGCAACCGTCACATAGTTGTGGAGGTCTTGGTGTCACTACGGAAGGAATAGGGTCTATCTCGTTCTGGAAAAGCCCCAGGGATTTCCCGACAATCTTCGGATTCAGTTCTCCCGTTCTCGGCAGATCGCCCGATAACTTTCCTTTTATTTTATCGTTATCATCAAAATAATTGTGCAGCAATTCTTCTATTATGGGGTAACCGTCTTCTACAACCAGGACCTTTTCACAGTGGTCGTATAATGCTTTTACTTTTTCTTTGGGTAAAGGATATTGAGTGACTTTTAATATAGAATAATCAGAATTATCTTTCTCGATATTTTCCATCACATAATTATAGGTTATCCCACAAGCTATTATGCCCACACCCCCATTCTTGCCTTTTTTAAGTATGTTCAAGGTCGAGTTTTGAGAATGTTCGATCAGAGAACCCTGTTTATTAACCAATAGATCAAACTGCTTTCTGGCATTCATGGGCAGTAAAGCAAATCGCGAGGTATCTGATGGTAAGTTTATATCATTTGGATCACGTCTTTCCTTTATTTCTATACCTGCACGGGAATGCGATAACCGGGTGACCAATCTTAATAATACCGGGAGTTTCAGCTCTTCGGAAAGATCAAAGGCATAAAACATCATATCATAGGCTTCCTGCTGATTGGAAGGCTCAAGAATAGGGATCATCGCGAATTTCCCATAAAAACGTGAATCCTGTTCATTCTGCGAAGAGTGCATGGAAGGATCATCGGCAACTACAACTACGAGTCCGCCGTTCACTCCAGAAACAGCCATATTCATGAAAACATCTGAAGCCACATTAAGGCCCACATGTTTCATCACCACCATAGATCTCTTTCCCACGTATGACATTCCTAAAGCAGCTTCCATCGCCGTTTTTTCATTAACAGACCAGGTGGTGTGTATCTTTAGTTCTTTCGCGAGTTTTGACTTCTGAATGTATTCGGTTATTTCAGTTGAAGGGGTGCCAGGATAAGCATATACACCTGAAAGACCCGCGTCGATACTACCTTGAGCAAGGGCTTCATTACCTAAAAGTAAACGTTTCATCTATTGATATTTTGTTTTTATATAGTAGGCATGTCCAGATCTTCATTGACATCCCTAAAACGATTTAGTTGGGCAACTAATTTATATGGAACAAGGCAATTAGAGTATGACCTATGTCATACGTTGAGCTATAAAAACAGATAATTTTTGCTTCACAAAAGAATTATTAAAAATGACATTTCGAATTTGGGCTAAAGGCCTTTTACTTTTACGAGGAAATATTTTTCCTCCGGATAAATCCGGAGGCAATTCATGTTGACAAATCAAACTTCATAAAAGGCTGCCATGAATTACCTCCGCCTTCAGGCGGAGGTAAGTAAACCCCTCTTCTCAAAGGCTTTAGCCCAAAGATCAAGACAAAAAAACGCCCCTAAAAAGGAGCGTTTTCTATCATTTTGGAGACCGTATATTAGGCGATCTCGATCATTCGTTTAGCCTGTACCTTGGCTTCTTCTTTCTTCGGAAGTGTAATTTCCAACACGCCATTGTTGTAGGCAGCAGATATCTTTTCACTATCAACTGTCTCAGGAAGACTGAAGGCACGCTTGAAGTTTTTGTAGCTAAATTCCCTTCTTGTAAACCTACCATTCTTTTCAGAAGTTTCGTTCTCTTTCTTCTCTTCAGAAGAAATGGTCAATACATCATTATCCAGTTCGATCTGGAAATCTTCTTTTGTCTTTCCGGGAGCCGCAACGGCAACCATAAAACTTTCGTCGCTTTCCTGGATGTTTACTGCAGGAATACTGGTACCTATACTATTCACGTTGGTAGTTCCTCCTAACCAATCAGTCTTAAACATATCGTCGAACACTGATGGCAGCCAATTGGCCTCATTTCTTTTTATTAAGCTCATAATATTTAGATTTTTTGATTTCACATTAAACCCTTAGCAAACTAAATACCAGTTGAATTTTACCGTCATTTTGTCTTATTACAAGGAAATTTATATGTCTTTTTGACATTTAAGAGTTCAGCATCTTAAATTTTTTCATACTTTCCGGGGAAGTATTTCAGTGACTGGTCAAACTTGCGTACTTTTGCGCCTGCACAAATCGGCAGCAATATGGCTTTATCAAATAATGACGTCTTTAAAAAATTACGGGTCGCCCTTAAACTCAGGGATGATGACATTGTACACATCTGTTCTCTCGTAGATTTCAAGGTTACCAAAAGCGAAATCGGAGCCATTTTTAGGAGTGAGGACCATCCTAAATACATGGAATGTGGGGATCAATTCCTGCGGAATTTCCTCAACGGCCTGGTGATCTACAAACGCGGACCCATGCCTAAAAAAGAACCTTCAGCCGGAAAGAAAAAAAATTAATCCCCCTATGGAATTGATTGCAGAAAAAAGAGAAGTTTCAGCAGAAGAGATTCAGCTACTAAATAAAAAATATAAAGATCTTTCCCTGCAGGAAAGGATAGCCGAACTCTACAACGATTTTTCGGCTAAGGAGATTATGCTTACCAGTTCCTTTGCCGCTACCTCTGCCTTTCTTTTGAAATTATATTCGGAAGTAAACAGAGATCAATTGGTTTACTTCATAGATACCGGGTACCATTTTGAAGAAACTCTTGAATATAAGGACCGACTAATAAAAAAATACGGTCTTAAAGTCAAGTCCATAAGCGCTGTAAAAGAAGAACATGATTTTACGACTGCCGATGAAACCTGGAAAAAAAATCCTGATTTCTGTTGCTACATCAACAAGGTCAAACCTCTGGATTTGGTCAAGGCAAAATATACTGTTTGGGTTAGCGGCTTAATGGAATGGCAAAGTGATCATAGATCTACTCTCGATATTTTTGAGAACCGCGGAGATATACTAAAATTCTATCCCTTGTTGGATGTAACCAAAGAAGAGCGGGATGCGTTTATTGAAGAACACCAGCTTCCGTTTCATCCTCTGGTTTCAAAGGGCTATCATTCTATTGGTTGCTCCCATTGTACTGTGGCAGGTGAAGCCCGTAACGGAAGATGGAACAATAACCCGAAAACGGAGTGCGGATTGCACCTGTAAAGAAAAACCCGACCAGGGGCCGGGTTCTTCCAACTCAACATTAAACAAATTTACCTGATATCAACTGTCAATTCATAGATCTTGCCCTTTAACCACTGATCTCCTGTGAGCTCCTGCCCCTCCAGTTCTTTTAAGAGCAACTGATTGATCATTTCATTTGGAGAAGCTACAGAAAGGCTCTGAATGGTGTTATTCTCTGAAATTGAAAAGAAGATGGTTACTGAGAGTGCACCATCGGAAACATAAGTCTGTGTTTTTACCAGCTTTTCGATCTGCAGGGTAACAGCATCGGGATCGGTGAATTTTTCAGAATTTGCAAAGGCGGTTGCACTCATGGCAACAGCAAAAATGACAAGTAGCAGTTTTAAATTTTTCATGACGGTCGTTTTTTGATTGATTGATTCTTGATTGATTGATTTACTTTAAAGACTGTCAAAAAAATAAAACGTTACAGACTTGAGAAGATTTAACGGATCTTTAAGAATACCAGGATGTGCAAAAAAGAGCCTGTCTAAAAAACATGGCATCCATCATCCTGAATTTATTTCAGGAACTCAACTAACTGAAATTCAATATCAGTTAGGAACTGAAACTCCCGAAGCTTCGGGACAGGTTGACGAAAGATGGACTTTTTAGACAGCCTCTGCAGATTCAAAACAAACTTCTCCTATCTCATAGCCTGCACCTTGACAGGTAATTCATATATTTTTTGAGTATACCATCCGTCCCCGTGAAGCTTTCTATTTCGCAACCTTTTTTCCAGGAAAGAGCCAACCTCTTGATTAGGAGATTTAATCGATTTGACTTCGATCCTTTTTTCAGCCGTAACTTCAAAAATTACCGTAACCATAAACTCATCTTCAATGATAAGGTTAGAATCTCTCAACATTTTTTCGATCTCAAGGGAAATGGGAGGAATTTCACGAGCTTCTCGATCTACAGGTTCAGGTGCTGCAAAAATGGAACTGCTGAATGTGACTGCAAGGGCGAGGAATAAAATTTTTAAGGTTTTCATGTCTAATGGTTTTAAATTAATTAATGATTGATTGATGATTTACGGTAAAGACCACTGACCAAATACCCTGTTACACCTCTCCTTTTCCCTTAACAGTACTTTAACAATTTCGATTGTTCCATAAAAAAACCCCGAAGCAATTCGGGGTTCAAAAGTTAATTTTTATAGGTTTTATTATGCCAAAACCTCGTGAACTTTATCGGCTGCTTCCTGGAATTCCACAGCGCTATAAACATCAAGTCCGCTGTTATCAATAAGTTCTTTCGCGATGTCAGCATTGGTTCCTTGGAGACGAACAATGATTGGAACATGGATATTCCCCATGTTCTTATAAGCATCCACAATCCCCTGTGCTACACGGTCACATCGTACAATTCCTCCAAAAATGTTAACCAGGATGGCTTTAACTTTTTCATCTTTTAAGATTAGACGAAAAGCTTCCTCCACCCTCTTGGCATCGGCTGTACCACCAACATCAAGGAAGTTAGCTGGTTCTCCTCCGGCTTGTTTGATAAGGTCCATAGTCGCCATCGCGAGTCCGGCACCGTTTACCATACATCCTACGTTACCGTCAAGGTCTACATAGTTAAGACCAACCGCACGGGCTTCAACTTCCACAGGGCTCTCTTCACGCTCATCTCGCATTTCAGCATAATCTTTATGACGAAAAAGCGCGTTATCATCTAAAGTCACTTTAGCATCAACTGCCATGATCTTGTCATCACTCGTTTTCAATACCGGATTGATCTCGAAAAGTGAAGAATCAGATTTGGTATAAGCCTCATAAAGAGCCATCACGAATTTTGTCATTTCCTTGAAGGCAGCTCCGCTCAATCCAAGATTGAATGCGATCCTTCTCGCCTGGAATGGCATCAACCCAACTGCAGGATCGATCTCTTCGTTGAAGATAAGGTGTGGCGTTTGTTCTGCCACAGTTTCAATATCCATTCCCCCTTCAGTAGAATACATGATCATGTTCTTACCCGTAGCACGGTTAAGAAGAACTGACATATAATATTCTTCCGGCTCGTTGTCACCAGGATAATATACATCCTCAGCCACCAACACCTGGTGAACCTTTTTCCCTTCCGCAGAAGTTTGAGGAGTAACCAGGTTCATCCCGATTATTTGTCCTGCAATCTCTTCTACCTCCTGAAGGTTTTTTGCAAGTTTCACTCCCCCGCCTTTACCACGACCACCTGCGTGAACCTGCGCCTTGATAACATGCCACCCGGTTCCGGTTTGTTCAGTAAGTTTTTTTGCAGCATCTACTGCCTCTTTAGCATCTTGTGCAACGATACCTCTTTGTACGCGTACGCCAA
>CAZNFK010000045.1:0-18932 GCA_964572365.1 uncultured Flavobacteriaceae bacterium
AGGTTTCCCGCAATTCTTCAAACCAGTGATAGCGCAGTTCCCGCGCCGCCATCTGTATGGAAATTTTTTTGTTCCTGGCGTAAGCTTCGGTTTCAAAGCCCTCTATAAAGACTTCTGTTTCCAAAGCATCGGCCATTTCCATAACAAAAGCCTCATCTCCCTCACTTTCTTCTCCGCGAAGGTGAAAATTGCAGTGAGCCAGAGCGATGTCCAGATTTGCCTTTTTGCATAGGTGTGCCAGGACCACACTATCTACACCGCCACTAACGGCAATAAGTATCCTGGAACTGGCAACCTTGGGAAAATGCTCCTGCAGATGATCTTTGAATGGTAGAAACATAGATCCCAAATATACCAAAAATGGGTTTCTCACGCTCATTCTTTGGCTTAAGATTATAAGCGGTTATCCGTCATTCGGGAGCAGCAGATGAGCTTAGAACCTCCCTCAGGGCTTTAGCCTTCACCAGACATTCAGCGTACTCTTTATCGGGAATGGATTTGGCAGTGATCGCCCCCCCAACGATATAAGAAACATATTTTTTGGAGGCGTTATAAAGAATACTGCGTATCACCACATTGAAATCAAAATCTCCCCTGGGTGTAAAATAACCCACGGCACCGCTGTACACGCCCCGTTTGGTTTCTTCCAGCTCCTCAATGATCTTCATGGCCGATATTTTAGGAGCGCCCGTCATACTGCCCATGGGAAAAGTGCTGCGAATCACCTCTACCGGCGGGATGCCTTCAGCAAGTTGAGCTTTGACCGTCGAGATCATTTGATGAACCTGCTGAAAGGAATAGACCTTGCATAATTCAGCTACCTCAACAGAGCCTTTTTTTGCGATTTTTGAAAGATCATTGCGCACCAGGTCTACGATCATCACGTTTTCTGAACGTTCTTTGGGATCTGATTCCAGCTGTGCCGCAAGCCTTCTGTCTTCCTCTTCCTCCTTTCCTCTTGGGGCGGTGCCTTTTATGGGTTGGGAAATGATCTCACTGCCTTTCTTCTGAAGGTATCTTTCGGGGGAAGCCGAAAGCAGGTAATGATCATACAGTCTTACGTAAGAAGCAAAAGGCGGATTAGAGATCCGGTTTAAGGCATTGTAGGTTTGTAATGGATCTATCTGCGCATCTTCGGAATAAAATTCCTGGCAAAAATTTGCCTCATAAATATCCCCCCGCTGAATATGCCCCAACATTTGCTGTATTTTCTGAAGGTAAGCTGCTTTTGGAATTCGTGGCTGAAGATGAAGTCTATTAGAGGGTGCTGCCCGTTCATTTTTGGCAGTCATGGTAGTTAATATCTGCTGAAGGTCTTCCTCCATCTCATCATCAACCAGTCTCAGGTAGCGCATTTCAACTTCATTTCCTTTGAGCAAAAAAAGTTTCTTTGGCTGAAAGAAATATAAGGCGGGAAAATCGACTCCGTCATAATTTTCAGAAGTGAGTTCTTCCACATCATTTTTAAGATCATAGGAGAGATAGCCAAAGATCCAGTCTGCCGTGCTCTGCTGATATTCTCCAAGGGCGTCAAAAGCACCTGCAACTTCTGTTTTTATGGCGGTGAATGCATCTACCGCGAGAATTGAATCGTATTCTGAATACTTTTGCCGGTAATTGTTGCTGTCCAGCCACACTATCTCCTGGTACTGCTGCGCCCACCTAAGCAGGGCAGTTTTAAATCCGGGAACATCTTTAATTTTTTGCTTTTTTGAAACCCGCACCTACTCTTTGATTTGCTGTGAAAATGAGGTCACCACTTCAACCACGCCCATTTCAAAAACCTCATTCACTATAGTTCCTTTTTCCACGTCAAAGTTCTCTTTGAACTTTGGCAGACTAAAACTTTCCACAATGGTACCGCCAAAACGGGGAATGATGGTTTTGGCATATTCCAGAGCTGCCGCCCCACCGTATTGGCCCGGGGAAGTACTCATAAGGAGGATCTTTTTACCCTGCAGGAACTTTCTTTCCACCCTCGACAACCAGTCAATGATGTTCTTGAAAAATGCCGAAACATTTCGGTTGTTCTCATTTACCGAAATTATTAGGGCATCCGAATTCCGGATCTTATCGTACAGGAATTGTACATTTTGAGGGGTTCCTTCCTTTTCCTTCACAATACTGAACATGGGAAATTCGAATTCGCTAAGCTTAAGAACCTCAACCTCGTGTTCCGAAATTCTTCGGCTAACATTCAGGATCAACTGATGATTTATCGAGGTAGGGCTGTTTGACCCGGCAAAGGCGAGGATCTTCTTCATATGGACATTTCTTTGGGTAAAAATACAAATTAGATGACAAGTGGAAAGGCTAAAAATAGGCATAGAGCTGTTGGCTGGATAAGAGGTTAATTTATAACTATTAAAGCTTACCTTTGCACCCTAAAATTTTAAAGACGTGACTTTTCAGGATCTAAACTTGACCAACCCTATATTAAACGCCTTGGAGGATCTTGGGATCTCCACTCCCACTCCAATACAGGAGCGATCTTCTCCGGTTATCTTATCGGGAAGGGACATGGTGGGTATTGCCCAGACCGGTACAGGAAAAACCCTGGCCTACCTGCTTCCTTTGTTAAAGATGCTGAAATATTCGGAACAAAAGAATCCGCGCGTCCTTATCCTGGTTCCCACCCGTGAACTAGTAGTACAGGTGACGGAAGAACTGGAGAAGATCACCAGGTACATCAATGTTCGTATTCTGGGTATTTATGGGGGCACCAATATCAACACCCAAAAACAGCTGGTGGCGCAGGGTCAGGATATCCTGGTGGCAACCCCCGGAAGGCTTTATGATCTTGCTATAAACAGAGACCTGCAGCTTAAATCTGTACAGAAGCTGGTTATAGATGAAGTTGACGTAATGCTTGATCTTGGATTCAGATTTCAGCTGAACAATATCCTGGAGCTACTTCCTAAAAGTCGCCAGAATATCATGTTTTCGGCAACCATGACACAGGATGTAGAAAAATTGATCGGGGAATATTTCAGGGCTCCCGAGACAGTTTCGGTGGCAGCAAGTGGTACCCCGTTAGAAAATATTCACCAGGTGCTCTACAAGGTTCCGAACTATTACACTAAGGTAAACCTTCTTAAAGATCTGCTTCAGGATAAGGAAAAGTACCACAAGGTTCTCATTTTTGCCGGAAATAAAAGGATCTCTGACCGGCTCTTTGGAGATATTGATCCGGTTTTTCAGGAGGAATGTACCATTATACATTCCAACAAAACCCAGAACTACCGGTTGAGGAGCATACGACAATTTGGTGACGGATTTTGCAGGATTCTTATCGCAACAGATGTCATGGCACGTGGTCTGGATATAGAACACGTTAGCCACGTGATCAATTTCGACACGCCCGCCTATCCCGAAAATTACATGCACCGTATAGGCCGTACCGGGAGAGCCGAAAAAGAAGGTCAGGCGATCCTATTCTCCACTCCCAGTGAACAGGAAGATCTCGATAAAATAGAATCCCTCATGAACATGAAGATCGAAGCACTCGATCTTCCCAATAAGGTGGAAATCTCTACGGAATTGATCCCGGAAGAACAGCCCAAAGCCAAGGAAATCTATAATCCCACCAATTTTACAGATGAGGACGCTCCCGGACCTGCATTTCATGAAAAAAGTGAAAAGAACAAAAAGGTGAATTTAGGAGGTTCTTACCGCAGGGAGATTAAAAAGAAGTATAAGAAGCCTAAAACCAGAGGAGATAAAAATTACAATCGCAGGAAAAAGAAATAGTTTATAGACGCTGCTAAAAATGACCAGAGTAATTAACTTTATTTTATTAAAATATCTGTTAAACCTTTAATTATCAATTAAATGGGGTTTTAATGGACTTTATACCTGCTCATTTACAATATCCAGCCATCATACCTTTTTCAGAAGCTCATTTTTTGCACATTAATGGCAATTCGAAACCCAATTTTCATCCTCTAAAGCTGTCTTATTAGGAGGTTTAAGGCAGAAAAGTAATGTTTTTGTAAATTTTTTCACCTCCGGAAGCTCAGCATTTACAGGTCTTCGGCAGAAATTTCAGAGAAAAATGTAAAAAACTGATTATGTGGGTATTGTAGATTCATTTTTTTATACTAATTTTAACTTAATGTTGCCCCCTATAATTTTATTCGCCTGAACTTCTGAAAGTTACCCAGTTGTTCATTTTAAAATGTTGGTTTCGCATGAAAAAAGGCAGCTACATACTCGACGAACAACTATTGGGGATTCCTCACAGCCTGTTTAATGGTAATAACAGTTACGATTATCAGGAATTTCTTTTATTTATTAGTTCTGCAGAAGATCTTGATCTTAAGGGCATCAATTATAAAGGGATAAGGTACTTTCAACAGTTTTTCGATCCTCAGGGCCCAGATCAGGATTTTTACCAGAGAGTCATCCATCCCGAAGATTATCCTTTTTTTATCCATTTTTTAAGTTCTTGTGAAGAATTGGCAGAGGGTGAAGAAAAAGAAACAACAATCCGTTTACGGTCACCTTTTGGATACTGGAAAAAATTCCTTTTTAAAACCCGTATTTATAGTGGTTTTGAAGACAGAGATGAGAAGCACCTCATAAGTCTAGCACGGGCCATTGAACCTTATAAAAACACCTTCAGAAAAAGTTCAGGAACTAACCTTGATACAGAAAAGTCACTCCAGGAAAGTCTGAACAGGTATAGGGTCCTGGTAAATTCACTTGACGACGGCTTTAGTGTTATAGAGGTGATATTTGATGTGCATCAGAACCCGGTTGATTACCTTTTTGTCGAGATAAATCCGGCTTTTGAAAAACACATTCATCTTAGAGATATTTTAGGGAAAACCATGAAAGAGCTGTCGGCAAAACATGGTAAAAAATGGTTTGAGACCTATGGAAAAGTAGCCCTTACAGGTGAGGCCGTTCGTTTCGAAGAATATGCCAAAGATCTGCAGACCTGGTTTGATGTGTATGCTTTCCCGATTGGAAGCAGAAAAAGCAGGAAAGTAGCTATTCTTTGTTCTGATATCTCCCAACGAAAAGAAGCTGAAGAAAATCTTAGAAGGATCAACGAGACGCTCGAATCTAAAGTAAAGAAACGCACCGAAGAGCTTAAACAAAAGAATGACCTGCTGCAAATGGTATTCGATACCGTAAGCCAGGGAATTTTTATCATGAAACCTCTTTTTGGAGAAAATCGAGACATAGTAGATTTCACTTACGTGCGGGTCAACAAAAAAGTAAAAAAATATTACCGAATGGATAACCTGGTGGGTAAAAGCTTTCTTGAATTAAACCCTCAGGCTACAAAGACAGGAGCTTTTGAGGTCTTTAAACAAACCATGCTTACCGGTAAGTCCAAAGATTTTGAAGTTTGCTTCAGAAGAAACGGAAAGAAGAACTGGTTCAAATTAAGCACCCGAAGACAAAAAGGTTTATTGATCAATTCCCTTGAGAATATAACCCACAAGAAAAGACGAGCCCAAAAGCTGAAGGATAATATCAGATTCAAAAAGCAGCTGGTCACGACTTCTCCAGATGTGATCATTATCTTCAATCTTTATGATGAAAAGATCCGGTTCATGAATCGGGATTTTTCCTCCAATCCGCAGATGTCCAAGGAGAAATTGATGGGAATGCACTTATTGGATCTTTTACCATTGATACATCCTTATGACAGGGAAAAGGCACTCGAATTTCATTTTAAACTTCTGAAAGCTACAGATAAGGATGTAGTGGATTTTGAATTCCGTCTCCAGGGAAAAAAAGGAGAATGGATCTACTACAATGCACGGGCAAAAGTCTTTATGCGTAACAAAAAAGGAAATCCATATGAATACATTATCCTTTTACGCAATGTGCAGGAGCAGAAAAAGACGCAACAAGCACTGTTAAATGCCGAAAAACTGAGTATAAAAGGTGAGATAGCCCGTACCCTTGCTCATGAATTAAGAAATCCACTGGCAAGTATTGGGATGTCTGCCGATATTTTGAATACAAAACTTCAGGATCCACAAAAGAAGGAACTGGATACTTATATCCATATAATTAAGAGAAGTACTTCGACTCTTAATAACCTGGTTACCGACCTATTAACTTCTGCAAATTATTCTCCTCCTAAACTGCATAAATGCTGCCTTGCGACTACGATGAACCTGGCTCTGGAACTAGCAAAAGACAGAATTTATCTTGCGGGAATAAAGGTGATAAAGAATTATAAAGGGCATTATTTTATCCATGCCGATAAGGAAAAACTCAAGATCGCCTTTCTGAATCTTATTGTGAACGCCAGCGAAGCCATGACCCTAAATGAAGGGGTACTCGAGATCAGCATTAACGAGAGAGGAGATAACTACCAGATCGTGATAACCGATAATGGTTGTGGAATGGAAAAAAAGGAGATAGAAAAACTTTTTGAATCGTTTTACACCAATAAAGTTGGGGGAATGGGAATAGGCTTAAGCTCCGTTAAAAACATATTGGAAGATCACCACGCTACTGTTGATGTAGAAAGTGAACCCAACAAAGGAACCTCCTTCATTCTTACTTTTCCCGTCTACCGGGAACAGGTAATTTCAGAATGACTACTTTAATAAATGCTATTATTGCGTATCTTCGGCAATATTTTCCAGCAGGATTCTTTGAAGAATTCTACGGAAAAAACCATCATAACTATAAAATAGTCGAGGCCGAACTTTATGGGGATAATTGATTCCATAGGAAATCTGGTTATGAAAAGCCGGATGGAAGAATTAGAAAATTCTGTAAACAATCCACAGAGAACTCAGGAAAAAGTATTGTTCAATCTTTTGGACACGGCAAAAAATACCGTCTATGGCCGGGAATATCGATTTAAGGATATTAAGAATTACCGCCAGTTCCAGGACCAGGTTCCTTTAGTAAACTATGAGGACCTTTTGCCATATATTGAAAAGATCCTAAAAGGAGAGCAGAACATGCTTTGGCCAACCCCTATAAAGTGGTTCGCCAAATCATCGGGCACCACGGGTGCCAAAAGCAAAGTAGTACCGGTCTCCACAGAAGGGCTTGAACAATGTCATTACCAGGGAGGACGTGATATGTTGGCCCTGTACATCAATAATTATCCCGATGCCAAATTGTTCTCGGGAAAAAATCTTTCCATAGGAGGCAGTCAGGAGAACAATTTCTCTAATACCAAAAATGGCAATTATACCGCCAATATTTCGGCTATTGTCATGAAAAACCTTCCTTTTTGGGCTCAGTTTGGAAGAACACCCGGCCTGGACGTCACCATGATGAATAACTGGGAGGAAAAGATCAAAAAGATCGCCGAGATCACCATAGAACAAAATGTCACCAGTCTTGCAGGTTCTCCTATGTGGATGCTCCTGTTGCTTCAGCATATTATCAAGGAACAGAAAATTGAGTACATCCAGGACATTTGGCCAAACCTGGAAGTTTTTTTCCATGGATCGGTTTCTTTTGCGCCTTATCGTCCTCTTTTTGAAAACCTGGATCGCAACAACAGCCTTAGATACCTCGAGATCTTTAATGCTACCGAAGGTTTCTTTGGGCTCCAGGATCAAAAACACGATCCTTCTATGCTGCTGATGCTGAATTACGGGATCTATTATGAATTTATCCCTGAAAAAGAATTTCTGCTGGAAGAACCTTCGGTTGTGCCTTTACATGAAGTGGAACCTGGCAGGAACTATTCCATGGTCATTAGCACCAACTCCGGCCTGTGGCGCTATAAGATTGGAGATACCATAAAATTTACAAGCACCAGCCCCTATCGATTCATAATTACCGGGAGGACAAAGCACTGTATCAATGTTTTTGGAGAGGACCTGTTTGTAGAGCATGCTGAAAAAGCGCTTTCCATAGCCTGTAAAAAGACCGGTGCCATCCTCAGGGATTTCACTGCTGCCCCTTTCTTTTATGAGCGTCAAAAGAAAGGCTATCATGAGTGGCTTATAGAATTTGTCCAATCCCCGCATGACCTGAAAGAATTTACAGCCATTCTGGATGACGAGCTGGGTGAACTTAATGACGACTACGCGGCCAAGAGGAAAGAAAATATCGCCATAGAGGCTCCCCTGGTGAGGGAAATGGCTTCCGGAACTTTTTATCAGTGGTTAAAACGCAAGAACAAACTTGGTGGTCAGCACAAGATCCCCCGTCTGTCGAATAGCCGGGAATTTGTAGAAGAATTACTGGAACTTCAAAGAAACCTGCAGACGGAGCTCTAAGCTTCTATTCTGACAGGAGGTTGTCTAAGAGATCACGAAAATTATCGTCATTCCAATTTGCGGCTCCTTTTTTATTTACCACCACTTCCCCCAACTTTGAAATGAGGACGGTAGTAGGAAGGGTGTTTGATTGCATTACATCGGGCGTGGCAGAAATAGGTTGGTATACCGGTAGATCGTATTCCTTTTTTTCAAGAAACTGCCGCAACTTTTCCGCTTCTTCAGAAGAAACGAAATAAAATTTCACTTTTCCCCCATAGTCATTATATAATTTCTGAAAAGAGGGCATCTCAGCAATACAGGGAGGACACCAGGTGGCCCAAAAATTTACTAGCACCACTTCTCCTTTGTTTTCCCCGAAGTAATGCATCTGCCCTCCGAGGTCTTTCAGTCGCCAGCTATAATCTTCCAGCCTTTCTCTTTTTTCTTCAGCAATTTCTGAAGGGCTGAAGGCGATCAACCTGTTCAATGCCACCTGAATTGGTTTCCTCGTCTGGGGAACCAACAGCAGCAAAATAAAAAGGATGAACAATATGTTGGACCAGTTTTTTCTTAAAAAATTCATTTTTAGACTTTAAGCTTCACAAAAATAAGGTTAATATTCTCCCCTACCCAAAAATGTCATTCTGTGGCAGCTTTAAGCTTTCGGTATTTTTCATAATATTCTTATCTTCAGGCAAATTTTAATCTATGAAGAATACTATAAATAACCCCCGAAAATCCGGTATCGGTTTGATAGCCGCATTGTTGATAGCGGGTTGTGGCCCGGGAAGCAACACTGCTGAACCTAAAGCAGAACCAAACGTTCAAAATCAACAAGCTCAAACGGCAGTTATGGAAAATGATCTTTTACAAGAATGGACAGGGCCCTACGGAGGCGTACCGGCTTTTGATGAGATGGACCTGGCCGAATTGAAACCGGCCATGGAAAAGGGTATGGCCCTGCACCTCGAAGAAATCGAGGCCATTGCAAACAATCCCGCCCCCCCTACCTTCGAAAATACGATTTTGCCCATGCAAAAATCGGGTAAACCTCTTGACCGTGCTTTTACCTATTACAGCATTTGGAGCAGCAACCTCTCCTCGCCTGAATTCAGGGAAATTCAGCAGGAATTGGCTCCTCAAATCTCTGAATACTCCTCAAAGATCTCCCAGAACAAGAAGCTTTTTGAACGTATAAAAGCAGTTTATCAAAAATCCCAAAAAGACTCCTTACCTCCCCAGCAACAAAGAGCGGTACAGCTTATTTATGAAGATTTTGCGATGGAGGGGGCCGATCTTAACGAGGAAGATAAAAAACGATATGCAGAGATCAATAAAG
Organism: uncultured Flavobacteriaceae bacterium; assembly: GCA_964572365.1. Lineage (GTDB taxonomy): Bacteria > Bacteroidota > Bacteroidia > Flavobacteriales > Flavobacteriaceae > Salinimicrobium. The sequence continues at coordinate 9,541 of CAZNFK010000045.1, forward strand.
AGCTCTCCAGGTTGTACACCACCTTTTCCAATAATGTGCTGGCCGAAGAAGAAAATTACGTGGTGTACCTCACAGAAGATCAGTTAAGCGGGCTTCCGGATTCCTACATCAAAGCTGCTGCCAAAGCGGCGGCCGATCGCGGAGAGGAAGGAAAATACGCTGTTTTGAACACTCGTTCTTCGATGGATCCTTTCCTTACCTATTCAGATGAAAGGGAACTTCGAAAAAAAGTTTGGGAAAATTATTATTCCCGTGGCGATAATAATGATGAATTCGACAATAAAGCCATTATCAAAGAGATCCTGAAATTACGGGATGAGCGAGTTGAATTATTGGGGTATGAGAATTACGCGGAATGGAGGTTGCAAAACAGGATGGCTAAAACTCCCGAACGGGCGATGGAATTAATGGAGGCAGTTTGGCCTGCAGCTCTTGCCCGCGTGAAGGAAGAAGTAGCCGATATGCAGGCACTCGCCAAAGCCGAAGGAAAAGACATCACTATTGCTCCCTGGGATTACCGCTATTATGCTGAAAAAGTAAGGCAGGAGAAGTATGATTTGGAATCTGATGAGGTGAAACAATACCTGCAACTGGATAAATTGACGCAGGCATTGTTTTTCACTGCTGAAGAAGTTTTCAATTATAAATTCACTCCGGTTCCCGAGGGAACCGTTCCGGTATACCACGAAGATGTCAAGGTATGGGAAGTGACCGATAAGGATACGGGAAAACACATCGGACTCTGGTACCTTGACCCTTATGCTCGCAAAGGAAAACGGTCCGGAGCATGGGCTTCTCAATATCGTAGCCATGCCGAAATGGAAGGTAAAGAAGAAACCGTACTGGCCTCAAACAATTCTAATTTCATTAAACCCGCACCCGGAGAACCTACTTTGATCTCCTGGGATGACGCCACAACTTTCTTCCATGAATTTGGGCACGCGCTGCACTTTTTCTCTTCCAATGTGAAATATCCAGTTTTAAACGGTGGTGTGAGGGACTATACCGAATTCCAATCTCAATTACTGGAAAGATGGTTGTCTACAGACAAAGTGATCAATCAATTCCTGGTGCACCATGAAACAGGACAGCCAATCCCGAAGGAACTGGTAGAAAAGATCAAAAGAGCTTCCACTTTCAACCAGGGGTTTGCCACTACCGAATTCCTTGCCTCTGCCTTAATGGATATGAAACTCCACACCACAGATCCCGATGAGATCGATATGGAGACCTTTGAGAAAGAGACGCTGGAAGAATTAAATATGCCCAATGAGATCGTGATGAGGCACAGAACCCCTCATTTTGGCCACGTATTTTCTGGCGAAGGTTACGCCACAGGATATTATGGATACTTGTGGGCCGATGTGCTAACTTCAGATGCTGCGGAAGCATTCCGGGAAGCACCGGGTGGTTTCTATGACGAGGAGGTATCTCACAGATTGGTAAAATACCTTTTTGCGCCTCGAAATGCCATGGATCCCGCAGAAGCTTATAGATTGTTCCGCGGAAGGGATGCCACTATTGATGCGCTTATGAGAGACCGGGGATTCCCTGTGCCTTCAGAAAGTGAAGAATAAAACAAATCCTAATTCAGCAAAGCCGGCTCCTAAAAAGAGTCGGCTTTTTTATTTCAAGATTTTAGAGTTCCGGAAAATGATCTTTCAGCACCTTTTCCGAAGCATGAAAGCCGCACATCCCATGCACTCCCCCTCCAGGAGGCGTGGAAGACGAACAGATATAGACGCGGGGATCGGGTGTGGAATAAGGAGAAAGTTTGGCGATAGGCCGGGTAAAGAGCTGGGTAATATCCTGTTTTCCACCATTGATATCCCCTCCTACCAGGTTAGGATCGAACCTTTGCAGGTCATGGGTGTTCATCTTTGAGCGGGCCAGAATGGTTTCTTTAAAACCCGGAGCTGCCCTTTCGATCTGGTTTTCGATGACCTCTGAATAATCTACGGTACTGCCATTAGGCACGTGAATATAGGCCCAGGCAGTATGTTTCCCTTCCGGAGCACGAGTGTGGTCGAAGGGGGAATGTTGTGCAACCAGGACATATGGAGTATCTGTCGTATTTTTTTTATGGATCTCTTTTTCTGAATTTTCGATTTCCTGCTTTGTGAAACCAATATGGATCGTGGCAGATTTTCTGCATTTCTCACTCAAAAAAGGGATGGGTTCGCTCAGGGCCCAATCCATTTTAAAGACTCCGGCTCCATATTTATAAGTACCCATTCGCTTACGGTAACCCGATGAAAAATTAAGTCCCTTAATATTCAAAAGTTGTTGTGGCGTGAGATCGAATAAATAAGCATAAGCATTGGGCAGGTCTCGCACATCGGTCACAAGATTGTTCAAAAATAGCTCCCCGCCCATATCCTGGTAGTGGTCCAGAAGGGCGCTAATGAAATTTCCCGCACCGCCTTCAGGAAAAGGCCAGTTGTATTTATGGGCACTGGTACTTAGCACCAATCCGAATGAAGCAGAAGCGATGTTGGTCAAAGGCAAGGTGGAATGTGCAGCTGAACCGTAGAAAAAAACCTTGGAGCGCTCATTTTTAAAATAATGATTGACGAGCATCTGCGCAGAAGGCATCGCTTTCATTCCGAATTTCATGAACGGCCAGGGATGCTCGGGAATACCCAGTGGCCCTAAAAGATCATTATTTAATTTATCCCAATCCCGTACGAGGGGTCCAAAAAGATTTAAATATGCCCTTTCATCTTCTCCCAGCTGAGCTGCAGTTTTTGCCAGGTCTTTATAACAGGCATAAGAAGTACCATCTTCAAAAGGATGGGCATAAGCGATCTCGGGATAGATCCATTTAAGACCATATTCCTGCAGCGGCAGTTCCCTGAAAAATGGCGAGGCTAATCCTAACGGTAGAATAGCTGAGCCTACATCATGTTTAAATCCGGGTAAGGTGAGTTCGCGGGTACGGGTAGCGCCACCGGGTGTAGCTGCCTGCTCAAAAATGGCCGTTTGCAATCCTTTTTGCTGAAGCCTTATGGCAGCGGCAATTCCATTACTCCCACTTCCAATTATTATGGCATCATACTTTGCAGGCATTACGGTAAATCTTTTAGATCAAGGTTTTCCAGATATTCTTCAAAAGTGAGGCTGCCGTGTTTCTCGGCAATCATGTCGTGGGTAGTGATGTACTTAAAATATTTCAGTTTTGCTGAAGCGTCTTCATTGACCAATTCAGGTAGGAACATTCCCCATTCAGCCAATTTTTCGGGAACTTTAACGATCTTACCTCCTATTTTCTTCGCTATCATCTCAGCCATCTCAAGACGGGTATGGACAAGGGGGCCGCCTACTTCTAAAATTTTTGGACCCTCCTTCAGGTTTTCGATCACTACTTTGGCTAAATCTTTTTGATGTATACTATTTGTGCGGGCACTGCCATCTCCTACTATTGGGATCACTTTCCGCTTGGCCATTATAGCCAGATCATGCAAACCTGAGAAGAAACCAACCGGCCTTATAATGGTGTAATCAATTCCTGAAGATTTTAATGCGTCCTCAAACATTTTGTGTGCCTTGGGTATCTCATACTCGGGAGCTTCTTCGACTCCTTTTATTGAAACATACACAAACCTTTTCACTTCGTTCCTAAGAGCATCATCCAGCAAATTGTTATTGGCATAAAAGTCGTTTTCTAAAAAGGAATTTCCCCTATTGGTGAAAAGGCTTACGCTTTTTCCCAAAGCCGAAATTACTATAGAAACATCTTTGGTGATATCCTGTATTTCAAGCTTTTCTTTACTGGCATCTGCTTCCCAAATATCGCTGGTGTAAGGGGAAACATTCTCAGCCCCATCTTTGGTAAAAACCAGTCCTCGAAGCTGCATATTTCTTTCATAGAGCAGCTTTAAAACTTCCAGTCCAAGGGCTCCTGAAGCACCCGCCACTAAAACACGTTCTCCCATAATTTTTTGCTTATGAAACTTTAAATTACAGGAATTTCAGCTATTAATAAGCCCCTCCAGACTGATTAACAAAAGTTTAAAAGGAAATCTCTAAAAGGATTCAGGACATAGAAATATTTTTCTCCTGCTTTTCCCGTTCCATTTCGCGACGACAGAACAATTTCAATTTTTCCTTGGCCTTTCCAAGGGAAACAACCTTTTTATGATGGCAGGAAACTTTTTGAGGTGGCAGTTTGGTGATCAATTTGGAAAGCATCTTTTTTTCTGAAATATCAAGACTGCTTAGGTGAGGTTTCATGAGGTTGTAGACTGTTCTCGCATCCATAATTTAGGTTTTAGCGAACTAACATGTAATTCAATTGGTTGTCAATCAAGATACTAAAAAAATATAAAATAGCCTAAAAACCTAATCCTTTAATAAGATATATGGAGGTGTAACGAGTGTCAAAAATAAGGCAACAAAAAACCGGGTTCCCAGGAAAGAACCTTTCAAGAACTACTACCGGAGACCCTTTACGCGGCAAATTCCATTATCACCAGCACAATAGCGGTCAAGGCAATGATCACTATTGCTCCAAGGACGATGGCCACAATAACTTTTTGTGCCATGGAAAAATCCGTGGTATAGTTGTTCCATAAATTTGTTAATGCACTCATTGAAAAGATGATTTAGAGAGAATTTTTTAATTCTGTTTTAAATTACAAAAAATATAAGTAACTAACAATCAGAAAGAAGCATAAAACGGCAAGAAGTGATGAATTTCCGTTGAAATGTCAGGTTTCTTTCTTTAGGAGCCGGTTTGAGTTGGTTTAGAGGATAACCTGACCTACACCTGCCCCAGGAATTATTAATTTTTTAGGAGATTATCCTTGCCTACTGCCTTACTTTTGCAGGGAATGAAGCAAAAGAACAAATACACGGAAGGCAGGATCTTTAATTCCCTTTTCAGCCTTGCCGTTCCCATCATTTTGGCTAATATCCTGCAAACCGCTTACCAGTTGATCGACACCTTCTGGCTGGGTCGGCTGGGAGCTTATGCTGTTGCTGCTGTAAGTATAAGCTTTCCGCTTTTATTCCTTGTGCTTTCCCTGGGGTCGGGCCTCACTCTTGCAGGAACTGTTTTGGTTTCACAATATAAAGGTGCCGGAGATCAAAAAATGGTAGATTTCAATTCTTCTCAAACCATCTCTCTCATTTTTTTTATTTCACTGCTCCTAACGGCTGTCAGCTATTTTTCTGCAGACCCCCTTATGAGATTGATAGGTGCAGGACCCGAGATTCTTGCTTCTTCGGTGAGTTATTTCAAAGTATCTTCCCTTGGGTTTGTTTTTCTCTTCATGTTCTTTTCATTCCAGTCTCTTATGCGAGGGATCGGTAATGTCATGCTTCCCGTTTATATCATCTTATTTACTGTTTTTCTCAATCTGGTGCTTGACCCTCTTTTTATTTACGGGTATGGCCCTATTCCGGGTTATGGAGTAGCCGGAGCCGCAGTGGCCAGTGTCATTACCCAGGCACTCTCGGCTGTAATAGGTATTTTTATCCTGTATAAAGGTTCAAGCGGCATCAGGATAAAGGTAAAAGAAATGACCCCGCACCTCAATACGTTAAAAAGCATTGTAAGACTGGGGATCCCCGCCAGCATCGAGCAATCCACCCGAGCCCTGGGAATGACCATGATGGTAGTACTGGTAACCGGTTTTGGAAGTGAGGTGGTCGCAGCCTACGGAATTGGAGCCCGTATCTTGAGCTTTATTGTGATCCCTGCTCTTGGTTTGGCCATAGCCACCACTTCCCTGGTAGGACAGAATATTGGCGCCATAAAGATAAAACGCGCGGAGAAAGTAGCCCATTTAAGCAGCCAGATCGCTTTTTTCGGATTAACAGGAATGGGACTTATCATGTTCCTTTTCGCAGAACCTTTAACTGCATTTTTCATTCCAAATGATCCTGAAGTTATTGAAGATGCCTCGCTTTTTATCAAGATAATGGCGCCCAGTTTTGGTCTTTTAGGAGTGCAGCAGGTATTGAACGGTGTCTTTAACGGTGCCGGTTTTACCAAAGCTTCCATGCTCATTTCAATATTGAATTTATGGATCATCAGGTTTCCCCTGGCCTACCTTCTATCCCATAAGACACTTGTGGGCTATGAAGGAATTTGGTGGTCTTTTCCCGTGTCCAACGCGGTTGCAGCCATAGTTGCCTTCATTTATTTCAAACAAGGGTACTGGAAATTACGGCTTTTTAGAGGGCGTCACTAAAAACTCATTTTTCGCTGATTCACAATTACTTAACAACCAAAAAATAATTGTTGTTAAAGGATTTCTATTTCTGAAGTAAAATCTGGATTTTAGAGAGACAGTAACCAAAAACATTGTGAAATGGCAAAATCTGATTCTATAACCACTAAAGATCATAGCGTGATTAAAAAATGGACCGAAGCCAGGAACGGAAGGCCGGCTGTGGTTGAAAGCACTTCAAACAGTAATGAAGGCGGTGGCCTTTTAAGGATCAACTTTCCCGGTTATGCAGAAGATAACCTGAAAAATATTTCGTGGGAAGAATTTTTTGAGATCTTCGACGAGAACAACCTGCAGTTTTTATACCAGGAGGAAACCAAGGACGGAAAAGAAAGCAGGTTCTTTAAATTTGTCAGTGACAATTGATCTTTGGACCCATTAAAGAAAAAGAGGCTTTCTAAAATAGCATGTATACGTCCTCCTGAATTTATTTAAAGATCCCAACTAATTAAAATTAATTCCAATTAGAAGCTGAAACTCCCGAAGCGTCGGGCCAGCTTGACGAAATACAAACTTTAGACAGCCACTTCATTTCATACCTACTCTAAAATTAGGTTCTGTTCTTCTTTTTGGCAGCCTTGGCAGCGCGTTTTTCTTTTAAACTCAACACCGGTTCTTTCTTGGCTGAGTTCTTTGAAGGGGATTTTTCTTTAGGCATGATTTCCAGGTTTTGATCTGCTATAAAAGTAGTGAAAGGAAGGATACCAAAATGCGGCATCACAATTATTTAATAGTTTATTTCATATTTACTTCTAAAATTTTGAACCATAAAAAAAGCCGGTCAAAATCACTTCTTTGACCGGCTTTTTAGAACATTCTTTACTTTATTACATATGGATAGGACGGTTCTCGGTTGCTGCCAGGGCAGCTTCTTTCACCGCTTCGGCATAGGTTGGGTGAGCATGGCTCATTCTCGCAATATCTTCGGCAGAGGCACGGAATTCCATTGCAGTTACTGCTTCAGCGATCACATCGGCAACCCGGGCCCCGATCATATGAACTCCCAGCACTTCATCTGTTGCTTCGTCTGAAAGGATTTTCACCATTCCGTCAATATCCCCGCTGGCTCGTGAACGGCCAAGGGCACGCATTGGGAATTTACCTTCTTTATATTTTACTCCTTCTTCCTTAAGCTGCTCTTCGGTCTTTCCAACCGCGGCAACTTCAGGCCAGGTATAAACCACCCCGGGAATAAGGTTGTAGTTGATATGCGGTTTTTGCCCCGCGATAACTTCAGCAACAAGAGTTCCTTCTTCCGACGCTTTATGCGCCAGCATCGGTCCTTTGATGACATCACCAATAGCATAAATATTTTTCACTGAAGTCTGCAGGTGATCATTCACCTCTACCCTTCCGCGGTCATCGATCTTCACCCCGGCTGCATCTGCATTCAATCCATCGGTATATGGTCTTCTTCCTACAGAAACCAGGCAGTAATCTCCTTTGAATTCTACCTCTTTGCCTTTTTTATCTTCAGCTTTAACAAGAACTTCCTCTCCGTTTCGGTCTACAGCACCTACTTTGTGAGAAACGTAGAACTTCACTCCCTGCTTTTTCAAGCTCTTGGTGAGCTCCTTGGACAACGCGGCATCCATAGTAGGAATTATGCGATCCATATATTCCACAACCGATACCTCTGCTCCAAGACGTTTGTACACCTGCCCTAATTCAAGACCAATGACTCCACCGCCAATGACGATAAGGTGTTTTGGTACTTCCTTCAGCTCCAAAGCTTCGGTAGAAGTTATGATACGTTCTTTATCAATATTGATGAACGGAAGCGATGAAGGTTTGGAACCTGTCGCAATAATGGTATGTTTTGCCTCGATGGTTTCAGGTTCACCTTCAGCTTTGTCTATATTAATATGAGTAGCATCTTTAAATGAACCCACTCCCTGAATGACATCGATCTTATTCTTGTTCATAAGGAATTTGATCCCGTCTACAGTTTGATCAACCACAGCCCGTTTACGCTCGATCATTTTTCCCAGATTCACTTTTACCTCTCCCGGAATTTCGATACCATGTTCCTCAAAATGCTTCACGGCATCATCGTAGTGGTGAGAAGAATCTAACAAAGCTTTACTCGGAATACAGCCAACGTTCAAACAGGTACCTCCAAGACTTGAATATTTTTCAATAAGTGCGGTTTTCATTCCGAGCTGGGCGCAGCGGATTGCCGCCACATAGCCACCCGGACCTGAACCTATAACAGCAACATCATATGTGCTCATAAATATGGTTTTTGTGTTGATTTTAAATTAAGAAAAACAAAAGTACGACTATTAATTACAATGTCCAATGCAGTTTTGGAGCGGTTTTATTCGGTACTCAGGGCTGTGGTATTCTTCACGGGGCTTATCACGAAGGTGCTTTGGGTGCTTCCAATGTGATCAAGGGCCGTGAGTTTATTGAGCATGAAGTTTCGATAAGCTTCCATATCCTTTACCAGCACTTTAAGAATATAATCGTATTCCCCGCTCACGTGAAATACTTCCAGCACTTCCGAAAGATTGGCGACCTGCGATTCAAAGCGGGTGACGTTTCCTTTTGTATGCTGTACAAGTTTGATCTGGCAAAAAGCGGTAAAAGCCCTGTCGATCTTCTCGGGTTTTACCAGTGCGACGTATTTTGAGATCACCCCGGCACGCTCTAATTTCCTGATCCTTTCATAGACCGCGGTGACCGAAAGTCCCAGCTTTACCGATAATTCTTTGTTGGTTTTTTTACTGTTGTCCTGCAGCAGGGCAAGGAGCTTATTATCTGTGGCGTCAAGCTTCATCTGTAAAATTTTCTGAAAATGGATTGATGCATCAAAATTAATAGAAAATAAAACTACAATAAGAATAAATACAAGATTTAATTACCGCATTTTACAATAATCATTGATTGTTATTCCACAATCCTTTTAATTTGGATAAAACTGAAAAACACCCATACCTATGAAATTTAAACCGGCAGATAAGATCCAGGACTTGCAATATTTTGGAGAATTTGGAGGGGTTAACCCAAGTATTTCCGATTCTTCAACATACACCTTCCTCTCAGCAAAAACCATGTTCGATACTTTTGAAGGCAATGCTGAAGGTTGCTACCTGTACTCACGCCACTCCTCCCCTTCAAACCTGTATCTTGGTGAAGCTTTGGCCGCCATGG
>CAZNFK010000046.1:0-18255 GCA_964572365.1 uncultured Flavobacteriaceae bacterium
TAAGAGCCTGTCCTGAGCGAAGTCGAAGGATCGCCGCCTTTTTTATAGAAGACCTTTACAGAAATGTAAAGGTCTTTTTTTTTGTTTTAAATCAAACATCTTGTGGGAGCCCCAGTAGTTATCAGGGGGTCACCGCCCTGCCTACCGCAGGCAGGCTTTTTTAAACCCTTCATCATTCATTTGGTGAAGGGTTTTTTTGTGGTGATTATTTTGTGTTTTGAGTCACTAAGTTTTTAGGAAATCCCCTGGCGCAGATCTACCATTCGAGCCGGGAAATCCAGGAAATTTTCGGTATTTCTGGATCCGATTACTTTGTGTAAATGTACTGTCCCCTGATGGAGATAAATGCTTCATCGTCATCTTCGGTAATAGTAATATCTTCAATAAAATCCAGTACCAAACGATTCTCGGTTAACTCAACAATAGTCATGATCTTTTCTGAAGATGCTACAATGGCACCAGGAGTGGATGCTCCCTGGAAATTCGTGACGTCTATTGTGTTTCCTGAAACCCGGTAGTTTCCAGAAGAGGCGTAACTCAAGTCTCTATAGGGGATAGTCATCCCTTCCCCCGAAAATATGATGTCATACTCACCTTGAGATTCAAAAGTTCCATTTGCGTGAAAGGTTATGGTGGCATTGATATTTTCTGCTACACCTTCATAGTCGGTATGCATCTCGATCCCATCTATTTTTGAATCGGTATACCCTTCATATTCAAATGCGGCGAGGTGCCATGTTGTTTCTATTAAACTCAAATTCATTGTTGGAGGATCTTCATCTTCTGAACAAGAAATGAGAGAAATAAAAAAAATACCCAGTAGGAAAAATTTACTTGTTTTCATCCTTTACAATGTTTGGTTGGTTACAATGTGAGGGAAAGACTGGGAGGGTGTGACCTGAAAGTCGCTATCTTTCTAATACAGAAGATACTAAAAAGAGGGGTGGGGATTCCTTAACTTTTGATTATTTCGCTGAAATCATTAAAAAACTCTTCAAGCAGCGTCATTTTGCGAAATAAGAAGTCTTTGACGACCGGCCAATCGCTCTTATTGTAGATACTCACATTATCCGATTGGGTGTAGATCCTGGAAATGACCTTACCTTCAGGAAGCTCATAATCTTTGTCAAAGATTATTTCCGGCAGGTATTCGGTTTCCAGTATGTTCTTCAGGGATTCAAGTTTTTCGAAATAGTATTCCCTTACTAATTCATCTTCATCAGAAATATCCAGTGAGACCATGGCATATTTTCTTTCAAAAGTGAATTTCAGCTGAAGTTCCTTCATCCTGGTGTTATACAAGATCCACTTACGCGGATATTCTTTTCCGAAGCCGGTCCAGAATTCCTGTCTTATCTTCTTGGATTCTTCCCTGCTAAACATGAATTACAGTAAATAAGCGAGTAAAATTCCGAAGATGATCACCAGTAACTTCGATGCATTAAATGAGTGATTCTTTGAAGCCTCAAACAAAATGGTTGTGGATACGTGCAAAAAGACCCCTATCACCAGAGAATAAATATACAGGGCATATTGATCAAGAACCTCAAAAGTGGAATGTAACCAGCTTCCCAGAGGGGTCATAACGGCAAAAATGCTTAGGAACAGGAACACCTTTGGCTTTCCGATTCGCGCATGTAATAAGAAAGTGGAGAGAATTGCCGCGACCGGAATTTTGTGAATTACCACCCCGTGCAGTAGATCTTCGCTGCTATTAAGTGGAAATCCTTCGAGCAGCGAGTGCAGCGATAAACTGATGAGCAGCAAAAAAGGGAATTTTCCGGTTTCTTCATGGTGCATGTGCCCGTGTTCAACACCCTTGGAAAGAAATTCCAAAAAGATCTGTAAAAGCAGCCCCAGCATGATGAAAAGACCAATTTGGCCGTTTCCTGAAGTGTAGACCTCAGGGAGCAACTCAAAAACGGTAACCGATAACAAAAAAGCTCCACTGAAAGATAATAATAGCTGAAAACCTGTAGATGAGGAGGGTTTTATGAACAGGGAAATAAAAAAACCTATTACGACAGCCAGTAACGGGAGCAGGTAGATCATTTAAATATGAGAATTAGTCTGTCTGAAGTTTGAGGATCGAATTTTTCAAGATCATAATTTCCGAAAGTATGAAGCAGGGTGATCCCACCTTTTTCAAAATATTCCAGAAAATCACTTAGGGTGATGGCCTTCACTTTTTCGGTATAAGAATATTCTTCTCCTTCATCTTCAAAGCGTATCTCCTTGAGTATATAGCCGTCCTTCAGGCGACGGGTAATGTGGAAATCAATGCCTTCTACTGTCTTTACTTCCGAAGGGATCAAATGATCGATCACCTTTTCAACATTCATAAAGTCGATCACCCCATAACCATCAGGTTTCAATTCCTCTTTTATGGCCTTTATTGACTCCAGGTTATCTTCTTCATCTTCGAAGTACCCGAGACTGGTGAATAAGTTGAAAACCGCATCAAATTTTTCTTCTACCGGTTTGCACATACAGTGGGTGTGGAAACGTAGATTTTCGTTCTCAAACTGCCTGGCGTGTTCAATGCTGTTTTCTGAAAGATCCACCCCGGTAACATCAAAACCCAGTTGGTTGAGATAGACCGAGTGTCTTCCCTTTCCACAAGCCAGATCCAGGATGGTAGCGTTAGGAGGAAGTTTTAAAAAAGAAACCAGGTTCTGCATAAATTCCCGGGCTTCTTCATCGTTACGGTCTTTGTACAAAATGTGGTAGTAAGGAGTATCAAACCACGAAGAAAACCAGTTTTTTTCTGCTAATTCCATATGCAGCAAAATTAATGTATTTTTGCCTCTCACAGAATATATCACATGGGAAATAATTTTAAAATGGTAGCCAAAACACTTTTTGGCTTTGAGCCTTTACTGGCAAAAGAATTGAGGAATCTGGGCGCGATGGATGTTAAAGAAGGGGTGAGATCTGTTTCTTTTGTTGGCGATAAAGGCTTTATGTATAAGGCGAACCTGTCGCTGCGAACGGCCATTAAAGTTTTGAAACCCATTGATTCCTTCAAGGTTTTTTCTGAAGAAGATCTATATAAGCAGATCAATAAAATGCCCTGGGAGAAGTATCTTGATGCAACCGACACTCTGGCGATCGACGCTACAGTTCATTCAGATAAATTTACCCATTCAAAATACATCGCTCTTAAATCGAAGGACGCGATTGTTGACCGTTTCAGGGATAAATTCGGAAAGAGACCAGGAATCGATCTTGATTTTCCCACTTTGAGAATCAATATTCATATTGAAAAAGAATTTTGCACGGTTTCGCTCGACAGTTCTGGTCAATCCCTGCACAAAAGAGGCTATAAATCGGCCACGAATATTGCGCCTATCAATGAAGTGCTGGCAGCCGGTATGTTGATGCATTCCGGTTGGGATGGTCAATGTGATTTTCTCGATCCCATGTGCGGTAGTGGTACGATTCTTATCGAGGCTGCCATGATAGCTTGTAATATTCCGCCAAACCTGAACCGAAAAGAATTTGGTTTCGAAAGATGGAAAGACTGGGATGAAGATCTTTTTGAGAAAATTGAGGAATCTGTTTTAAAGAAGGTCAGGGATTTCCATTTTACGATCAAAGGTTATGACAAGGCTCCTTCTGCAGTTCACAAGGCCAAGGATAATGTTGAAAATGCGAATTTATCGGAATTTATCACGGTGGAGCACGAGGATTTCTTCAAGACCGAAAAACAGACCGAGCGGCATCTGCACATGGTCTTTAATCCGCCTTACGGGGAACGCCTAAACATAGACATGCCTGAATTTTATAAGGCGATAGGAGATACCCTGAAGCAGAACTACCCGGGCACCCATGCCTGGTTCATCACCTCCAACCTCGAAGCCATAAAGCACGTGGGACTTCGACCTTCCAGAAAGATCAAACTATTCAACGGCTCCCTGGAATCGAAGCTGCTGAAATACGAGATCTACGAGGGAAGCAAAAAAGCAAAAAATCAGGAAGCCTGATCTATTTTTTGTAAAAGGGGATAAGGTAGGATATTGAGTAACCGTATCCTACACCCCAGGTACTGCGGTCATAAGTCTTGTTAAATCCGGGAATATAAAGGTTGTCGAAGTTACCCGGCGTGGTTTCGGTCACCATTCTCTTTAGCTGTACATGGGTGCCTAAAAAGACATTATTGAGCACTTCCACTTTGATCCCCAGCTGCAGTTCGATCCAGCTGGCGGTAAGGTTGTCAAATTCCCGGGATTCGGTTCGCACATCGGGCTCAAAGTAATTGGTGGGGGTGTAGACCGAAAACTCCTGAAGTTCTGATGAAAAAGTAGCAAATCCATATCGTAGTCCGGCAAAAATGAGGTTTTCCATACCCTGCCAGTTTTCATAGGCATTGTAATTTGCCCCGAGCTTAATGTAGCTTCCTTTAGCTTCAGCAGTAACATTGGGCTCAGAAACGAGGTTTTTTTCATTCCCTAATTCCCCTGCCAGGTAATAATTTTTATAGATCCTGTAATCTCCTTTGATCTCGAAACCCTGGTAATTTTCCTCGAGGATGGTTCGCAGCGGCTTGCTAAGATCCACTCCCAGGCGAAGGCCATATTTTTCCCTGTATTCCAGGGAATCTGCCGGTTGTTCTGCCTGTGCAAAAAAAGCAGAAGGATGAAAAACAGCAATACTAATGAGTAATAGAAATATGTGCTTCTGTTTCATTTTCTACGTTTTCTTGTAATATTACTTCGGAAACGATCCAGTTATCATCGTCAGGAAGCGTGTTGGCATCAATATTCTCAAAATTGACCTTATATCCACAGGCACGGTTCAGATATTCCGGGGCAGGGTCATAGCTGAAGCTTATACGGTCCTCATTTTCGGTATCCCTTCCGCTGTTCCGAATAAAGCGATACTCTGTCACATTTTCATTGGTTCTTAACGGTATGCTGATCGTGTTCACGGTTTCAGGTCCCGAAAAAATTTCCTCTCCGTCGGCCTGTACTACCAGGTTTGGAACCGCTTTAAGTTGTGAAGGATCTGCGACATCATAGAATTCTATGACAAGCAGGGGAGTGGTCTCGCTCCCTTCAGGACAAATATCATCTTTTTGACAGCCCTGGGCCGCTACAATAAAGACTGCTAAAAAAAGCCATTTTTGGATCCGGTTCATTTTCTTCTTTCTAAACATACCACGTTCTCCACGTGAAAGGTTTGAGGAAACATATCAACCGCCTGTGTTCTGGTCACTTTATAATGCTCATCAAGCAACGCGAGATCGCGTGCCTGGGTTGCCGAATTACAGCTCACATAGACGATTCGTTGCGGCAAGATACCAATAATTTGCGCAACTACATCTTTGTGCATTCCATCCCGGGGAGGATCTGTAATGATCACATCTGGATGGCCGTGCATCACAATGAAATCATTGGTAAAGACCTTTTTCATGTCTCCCACGTAAAATTCGGTATTTTCGATATTATTGTTACGGGCATTTTCTTTGGCATCTTCAATAGCTTCGGGAACCGCTTCCACTCCTATTACTTTTTTGGCTTTCGCCGCGATAAACTGGGCGATGGTGCCGGTACCGGTGTAAAGGTCATAAACCAGTTCATTGCCGGTCAATCCTGCAAAATCACGGGTGATCTTATAAAGTTCGTAGGCTTGAGCCGAATTGGTCTGATAGAAGGATTTCGCGTTGATCTTGAATTTCAGACCTTCCATCTCTTCAAAAATGTGGTCCCTGCCTTTGTAACAGATCACCTCCTGATCGTAGATGGTGTCATTTCCCTTGGAATTGATCACGTATTGAAGAGAGGTGATCTCCGGAAATTCTTCGGCAACAAAATCCAGCAATAACTCTCTTTTCTCTTTGTCTTCCTCGAAGAACTGGATCAACACCATGATCTCTCCGGTAGAGGTTGTTCGAATCATTAACGTCCTCAGCATCCCTTTTTGCTCCCTGGTATTGAAGAACGGGATGTCATTCTCAATGGCAAATGCTTTCACTTTGTTACGTATCCCATTGCTGGGAGCCTGTTGAAGGTGACATTCCTCGATGTCGAGGATCTTGTCCCACATCCCGGGAATGTGAAATCCAAGGGCGTTCCTGTCTTTGATATCTTTCCCGCTCTGGATCTCTTCCTGGGTCAGCCAGCGGCTGTCACTAAAGGAAAATTCCATTTTATTGCGGTAAAAATAGATCTCTTTGCTTCCCAGGATCGGCGTTACTTCTGGAAGTTCTATTTTGCCCAGCCTTTGCAGGTTATTGATCACCTCCTTTTGTTTGTAGTGCAACTGGTGCTCATAACCCATGAACTGCCATTTACAGCCTCCGCAAACGCTGAAGTGGATGCATGGCGGCTCAACCCGCTTATCTGAATACTCGTGGATCTTTGTGGCGGTACCTTCATAATAGGCTTTCTTCTTGCGTGTGGTTTGTACATCGACCACATCTCCCGGTACGGCATTTCCTATGAAGATCACTTTCCCGTCTGGCGCCTTAGCGATGCTTTTTCCTTTTGCCCCGGCATCGATCACTTCCAGGTTGGTAAATTCTTTATTTCGGTTCTTTCTTCCCATGCCGCAAAAATAGGATAAATGCTAAGATTTATTGGGACTCTGGTTGAAAAAATCGGGAAACATTTAGTAATTTGCGACTTCTGAATTCAGGATGATTTCTCTCCTCAAATTACCCGTTTCTGTGGTAATTCCGGAAAGCAGGAATTTCGTTTTATTAATATGTAAACTTTAAAAAATGTCGATTTCAGAAAAAATTTCTTCAGAAGAAGCAATCCAATTAGAGGATAAATATGGAGCTCACAATTACCACCCGCTGCCGGTAGTGCTTGAGCGTGGTGAAGGTGTGCACGTGTGGGATGTGGAAGGAAAGAAATATTACGATTTTCTTTCGGCTTATTCCGCAGTGAACCAGGGGCATTGTCATCCAAAGATCGTAGGTGCCATGCATGAGCAGGCCCAGAAACTAACCTTAACTTCACGGGCTTTCCATAATGACATTCTTGGAAAATACGAGAAGTTTGCCACCGAATATTTCGGGTTTGACAAGCTTCTTCCCATGAATACCGGGGCAGAAGCCGTGGAGACAGCCATCAAGATCGCCAGGAAATGGGCCTACGAGAAAAAAGGAGTAAAAGAGACCGAGGCGCAGATCATTGTTTGTGAAAATAACTTCCACGGAAGGACCACAACCATTATCTCCTTTTCAAACGATGAGGGAGCCCGTAAGAATTTTGGACCTTACACCCCCGGATTCCTGAAGATCCCTTACAACGATACCGAGGCTTTGGAAGAAGCTTTGAAGAACAACGATAATATTGCCGGTTTCCTGGTAGAACCTATCCAGGGAGAGGCAGGGGTATATGTTCCTACGGAAGGATTTTTGAAGAGGGCAAAAGAGTTGTGTGAAAAGCACAATGTACTGTTCATCGCCGATGAAGTGCAAACGGGAATAGCCCGGACCGGAAAACTGCTTGCGGTTGATCATGAAGATGTAAAGCCTGATGTATTGATCCTTGGAAAAGCGATTTCCGGTGGGGTTTATCCGGTTTCTGCGGTTTTGGCCAATGATGATGTAATGGACGTGATCCAGCCGGGACAGCACGGTTCTACTTTCGGGGGTAACCCGGTAGCCTGTGCCGTGGCCATGGCAGCGCTTACCGTCATTAAAGATGAGGAGCTCGCCAAAAATGCCGAGGAACTTGGAAATCTCTTCCGAAGAAAACTGGATGATTACATTCGTAGTTCTAACATTGTAAAACTTGTGCGAGGAAAAGGCTTGTTGAATGCTATTGTGATCAACGATTCCGAGGACAGTTCAACTGCCTGGGATATTTGTATGAAGCTAAGGGACAATGGCCTGCTTGCCAAGCCAACCCACGGGAATATCATTCGATTTGCACCGCCACTGGTGATGAATGAAGCCCAGTTGAATGACTGTGTGGAGATCATAACCAAAACTCTGCAGGAGTTCGAGAAATAACAGATCCTTGAAAGGTAAAAAAGGGGCGGTCATTAATTTGACTGCCCCTTTGCATTTTACTGAGAAAATTTAGAAATCGGCACCCCCGCCGTATTCCCTCATCATCTCTTGTTGCGCTTCCATGATTCCTTCAATTCCGTAGAAAGCGAATGCAATTATGGTTCCTATGAGGTAGATAGATGACAGTACGATCCCAATGATGGCCAGGATCCTTCCGGTTTTCACATTTTCGTACCCTTTGTAAAGTTCGGGCTCAGCCAAATATATTTGTTTGGCCTTTTTCGCCATTATCAACGCAATAATTCCGAAGATGAGACCAATGATGCCATAACAGCAACAGGTAAGGATCGAAAGGATCCCGAAAACTAAGATAAGGGTTGAATTTGGTAAAGGTTGTCTTTCCATAATTGTGGTTTTTGGTTAGTTGAAAATGAAGCTGACTTTATACATATAAGCGGTTATGATAATCACGGCATTCAGAATAATAAGCCCGGCTTTTATATACCAATCCCCCTTAAATTTCACAAAAAGGTTCACAACCAGGAATAGCAGGAGGAGCAGGATGGAGTAAATGGCAGGATACATTTTAAAAGCGGAAACAAATTCCCCTTTCAGCACCAGCACTAAAGCGCGTTGTGCCCCGCAACCCAGGCAGTCAAAGCCGAATAATTGTTTATTGAGACAGGGAAGTAAAAATTCCTCCATAGATTACCTGGGGTTGATGACCGCGATCTTTTTTGTTTTTCGGTTGTTTTGTGTATCGTTTATTTCCACAATATATAAAGAGTTTGCCAAATGCTGCGTGGAAATACTTATGGAACGCCGGTTGCCAAAATTGCTTCGGAAAAATATCCTTTTTCCCTGAAGGTCATAAATACCTACAGATCTTACCGGGGAGAACGAGTTGGCAATGATCTCCAGCTCTCCCAGGCGGTTATTTTGAAAAATGGAAAAAGTAGAGGCCTCTTCCTCATTCAGCATGAGTTCCGGGGGCAGATCAGAACTTTCTATTTTAGGATTAAACGCAAGCCTGAACCTTCCACTGTAATTCCCGGGTGCCAGTTCAATACTGAAGGTTTCTTCCATGATGGAATGATAAGTATTGGTTTGCGTATCTAAGATAAAAATATTTTCGCTTTGGAAGTTTATTGCTTCGGAAACCCTGAACTTCAGGATAGTGTTAGCACCTTCAACCTTTATAAAAAAAGGGATCTCATCTACAGCATCGTATGGCCTCACGTCAATAACGAAACTTTCTTCGCCCTGCAGCCAACCCACATCGGCGGTAGCAAGATCATAAGCTATGGCATCCATGCCTTTGTCGATACCCCGGGTGGCGGCGTCCCAAAATCCAAGGGTAAGACCTCTTGTATACTCTTCTTTGATCTCTACCAGTAATCTTACCTGCGGGATCTCCACAGCTTCTACTCTTTGCTTAGTGGCAATGGATGCCTGCTGTTTAGTGGATTCAGCGCTAGATCCTCCGGTATACACGCGGTGAGCGTTTTTAAAAGCCAGGTCGCCCTCTCCCGTACCCATCACCATGAATCCCTGTCCCACAGGAAGAAACCTGCGATCATGATCTTTGCCTTTTTGAGAAGTGGACTTTTCTTCATTTCCATAGGATCTGAAAATAGGAGGCTCATACAAACCCGCCGTACAAGGGGCTACCGGGCTAAAGGTGCCATAACCACCGATATAGTCTTCCAGGTAATGAGAATTGCCGTTCTCCTGTGAATCCCAGAAGTAAGCGATGCCTGTGGTCACATTTTTTCTTTCTATTACTCCATAACAGGAAGTGTTCAGGTTTCCCGATCCGGAATTTTCCAGGAGGAAAAGGCTAAGATCCAGGCTTGATGGGTACGGATTTCCTACGAGGATGATCTCTTCGGCGGCAATGGGAATTTCGATAGTTCCCGAATTGGGCCTGCCTCTAAAATCATAACGCTGTGCACTTCCGGGATTGTTCACCTGGCCATCCACAAGGATAGGATCTGTCCCCTCGACTCCTTTCATGCTGAACCCATATCCCGCCGGGATAGTTGTTTCAGCTCCAGCATAGTGCCAGCCATAATAATCGATTCCGGAGAAGGTATAGATCCAGCGGTCGGATATTTTCATGGGATCGGAAGTGCCATTCAAAGCAGAAGTATGAGAAGCAGGTTTGCTAAAGGTTGCGGTTTGAGGCTGGTAGAACATGTTGATCCCAAAAAGGCCATTTTTATCTGCGTTGTTTCCAACGGGTGCTGCCCAATAATTGTAATCGTAAGCCCCTGCAGTACCGGTTTGAAAAACCGAAAGAACACCGTTACCGCTATTTGGCGTAGTCTGACCTTTCCCCTGAACCAGTTGAGCTCCTTTCCGAAGATAAATGCCGGCCTCGGTCTCGCTATTATGATTTTTGTTTAGATGTACCTGGTCGGAAACGAATAGCAGGGCATCCTTCACGTAAACATAATGATCTTCAGTATTGCCTGAAGGTCCCACAAAGAATTGGGCGGTACACCAGTGGCTGATAAATAAAACCACCGTAAAAGGTAAAATTCTTCTCATTTTCCCGAAATTTGTCCAGAGTTATAATTGATAAGATGAAGATACTATAGTTTTTGAATCGTAGTTATCTGATAAACAAATAATTATGAAAAAAATAAATTCCCAGGTCCTTAATTCCTTTTTGATCGTAGTTGGCGGTGCCATGCTGTTATATGAGATCTCTGGAGATAAGGAAAATGTCTATGTTCTAATTGCGGGAATCATCTTATTGATGTTCGGGCTATACCGCGCTACCAACCATTGGGTGTACACCAAGGATGACCATAAGCAGGAGAACGAATCTGATCAAAATCTGTAGTAAATGCTGAATCGGGGAGATAAAGTGGCAGTTTTAGATGAAGATCTTGAAGGAAAGGTCTTGTCTGTAAATGGTTCTGAAGTGGAGATCGAGACGACCGAAGGTTTTGTGCTCAGCTTTCAGGAGAAGGACCTTATAAGGACGGAAGATGCCTTTCCCCATGTACTTCCTGCTGATGTTGATGATTTTTCCGAAGTGATCAAACAGAAGGAATCTTTTAAGAAAAAGAAGTCTGTTCGTATCAAGCCCAAAGAACGTGACCTTCCTCCAATGGAGGTAGATCTTCATATAGGCAAACTGGTTCCCAGGACCGGCGGCTTAAGTAATTATGATATGCTCACCATCCAAATGGATACTGCAAAAAGACAGTTGGAATTCGCCATGAAAAAACGGATCCAGAAAGTAGTTTTCATACACGGAGTAGGTGAGGGGGTATTAAAAGCTGAACTGGAAACCCTTTTCAACCGGTATGAGAATCTGAAATGGTATGATGCCGACTATCAAAAATACGGACTAGGCGCTACCGAAGTCTATATTTTTCAGAATTACTGACCTTCTTCTGTTTCCTCTTCTGAAGGATCAATTGTGATCTGCTCTACCGGAGAGTCATAATATCCCAATTCAAAATCTTCCAGACGGATCTGTTCCCCGTCGCCACCTTGTTTTAGCAACGTGAGATTTTCCGCGGTAAAAAGGTACCTGAAACTTTGTGAAATGGTATTTTCCCTAAAGGTGGTCACATCAAAAGAATCCACGATCTCAGGATTCAGATAATAGGGAAGTCCATTCGTATCGCGATCATCTGCCGGATTATTGTTCATGTTCCAGTCCTCGTTTCTGGTGGGCACCCCGTCATCATCATCATCTGCATCCAGGTGATTTGGCGTCCCGTCATTATCTGAATCGGGGAAACTGCCTACCGAATTATCGGCTTCCACAGCTATTTCCACCCGGGTAAGAATGTTGTCCTGGTCATCATCGATATCAAGATAATCGGGAATTCCATCCTGGTCAGTGTCTTGTTCTGAAGCCATACCTTCAGTTTCTGAAGGTACCCCGTCCCCGTCATGATCTGTGGCGTTTTTAAGAGTGGTGGTAATGATCATTTCCCCACCGCTGGTACTCCTGTATTCTTCGGTCACCCCCGGGGACACCGGCGGTATGGCGTTGCAGAAGTATGAATCATCTACTTCCCCGTTAAAAACCCTGTAAATAACCTGGTTTTGAGCGTTCAAAGGGATCGCAAGTTGTCCTGTTTCCGTAGAAAAGAACTGGGGATTTGGCGTGTTCAAAGTAAACCGGAAAGCGATCGCTTCGTGCACCTGGTCGTTGTTGATGTTAAACAGCAACTGCTCTTCATTATCTCCGCACCACTGCAGTTGCTTGTTCTCAAAATTAAAATCGGTCACAATAAGGTCACCGTCATCGCAGGAGAACAGAAGCAAAGCAGTAAGCAGCAGGCAAAAAGATCTTTTCATTATTCCGGGTTTTCAGCAAAATTAAAAGTAATATATAATTTAAACAGAGACTTCCCTGAATTTCTTTTAAAACTATTATTTTTGTGTACCATGAAACAAGTCTACTTTGATAATGCCGCTACCACCCAAATGCGGGAGGAAGTGGTGAACCGGATGGCCGAGGTGATGAAAACCGTGTATGGGAATCCTTCTTCTACACATGCTTTTGGACGCTCGGCTAAAACCCTGATCGAACAAGCCCGTAAAACGGTCGCCAAGACCCTAAATGTCGCTGCTTCTGAGATCATTTTCACTTCGGGTGGGACCGAAGCCGATAACCTCATTCTCAACAGTGCGGTAAGGGATCTCGGTGTCAAAAGGATCATCACCTCCAAGATCGAACATCACGCGGTTCTTTACACTCTAAATAAGCTGCACGAGGTGCACAATGCCACTATCGAATATGTGAAACTGGACGACTGCGGAAGGGTAGATCTTGATCATTTGGAGGAATTACTATCCTCTTCTAATGAAAAGACGCTGGTTAGCCTGATGCACGTGAACAATGAAGTGGGTAATCTCCTGGACATTAAAAAAACAGGAGAGATCTGCAGGGCTCATGGCGCTCTTTTTCATTCAGATACCGTGCAGTCCATAGGTCATTATGAGCTGGACCTTTCTGAGATCCCGGTAGATTTTACAGCGGTGAGCGCTCATAAGTTCCATGGACCTAAAGGTGTAGGTTTTGCATACATCAGGAAGAACAGTGGATTGCAGCCTTTGATCTTTGGAGGTGAGCAGGAAAGAGGTTTTCGTGCAGGGACAGAGTCGGTTCACAACATTGTGGGTCTTGAACTGGCTTTAAAGCTGGCTTATGAACATCTTGATGAAGAGCGAAAATACATTTCTGATCTTAAAAAATATTTCATTGAGCAGCTTCAAAAAGAAGTTCCGGGGGTAAAATTTAACGGCGAATGTGACGATTTCGAACACAGTACCTATACCCTTATTAATGTGTGTTTGCCGGTTTCACAGGAAAAGGCCCTCATGCTGTTATTCCAGCTTGACCTTAACGGCATCGCGTGTTCAAAAGGCAGTGCCTGCCAAAGTGGAAGCGATAAAGGCTCTCATGTACTTAATGCTTTTCTTTCTGAAGAAGACCTTAAAAAACCTTCTTTACGATTCTCTTTTTCAATGTATAATACCAAAGAAGAGGTGGATTATGTAGTGAAGGTGCTGAAGGATTTTATCGAAAAATAGAAATTTAGGTCAACCTGTCCCGACGCTTCTGGAGTTTCAGGTTCTCTTGGAATCTGAAAATCAAATCAAGAAGATTCTGAAAAAAATTCAGAATGTTTGAAGCTTTGGTGCCAGCTGATTTTTAGTCCTTATCCGGATTCAGAACTTTAAACCCATTTTCACATTGTAAACCCGGGGACTGAGATAATTGGGTACAGAGTACTGAACTTTTGAATACACGTCTCTAACAAAAGTGTTCGTGATGGAATTCTGGATATCGAAAAGGTTGAAGATCTCAAACCCAACCGAAATTTCTTTAAAGGCTTTTAATCTGCTAGAAATCCCTTCGGAATCTGCATTTTTGACCAGGTAAGAGAGTCCGAGATCTGCTCTTTTATAATCGGGAAGACGAGTTTGGTAGAGGTAGGGATCGGCATACCCAGGGGAGCCTCCCGGAAGGCCGGTGTTGTACACCAGGTTGAGATACATTTTAAGATCTGGAAATTTAGGTACGTAATCCTGGAAAAGCAGGCCAAACTTCAGGCGTTGATCTGTAGGTCGGGAAATGTAGCCGCGATCTTCTATGTTCTCTTCTGTTTTCAGATATCCGAAACTCAGCCAGCTTTCGGTGCCGGGGACGAATTCCCCGTTAAGCCTTAGATCAATTCCGTAGGCATAAGCTTCCGCGTTATTCTGGGCAGCATAACGAATCCTGATATTTTCAAGCGTGTATGGATTGACATTATCCATGTCTTTAAGATAAGCTTCCGAAGTAAGTTTAAATGGCCGTGAAAAAAGCCTGAAACTATAATCGTGGCCCAGAACAAGGTGAACCGCCTGCTGAGCTTTTACTTCAGGATTTAATTTTCCGGTTTGATCTCTTAGTTCACGATAAAACGGAGGCTGGTGATAAAAACCTCCCGAGATCCTAAAGATCATTTCTTCCTGCCAGTCGGGTTTTATAGCAAACTGGGCCCGGGGACTAAAAACCACATGGGAAGCGGGGGAGACCTCTTTGGCTGATAGTTCCCAAAAATGGCCTCGAATTCCAATGTTATACCACAGTTCATGCTCCTTCCAACTGCTGCGTTTGCTCCACTGAAAATAGGCTTTTATCCTGTTGATCTGCGTTTCATGATAAGCCCTGATAGAGGCAAAAGGTTCGAGTGGCGCTTCATACGGCTCGTAAGGCTCATTGTTTCGAAAATCGGGGAGGGGAGGTCTGATTGAGAATCCGGCGGAGTCAACTATTTCATACTCCCTGATGCGGTCACGAATATCTTCATGGGTATAGGTAAGGCCGTAATCGAGTTGATGATCGTTGAGCCGCAGGTTTCCCGAATGTTCGGCATTCAGGAAAAAAGCATCGAGTTTATTGCGGGCATGGGAGAGTTGCGCCCCGATGCCCTCTGAATATTCCACTTTTCCGAAATCCTTTCCACCAATATCGGTATTTAC
Organism: uncultured Flavobacteriaceae bacterium; assembly: GCA_964572365.1. Classification (GTDB taxonomy): domain Bacteria; phylum Bacteroidota; class Bacteroidia; order Flavobacteriales; family Flavobacteriaceae; genus Salinimicrobium. The sequence continues at coordinate 14,975 of CAZNFK010000046.1, forward strand.
CTCGCCCATTCTATAGGCAGCAATGATGTCAAAATATTCCTGTTCCCGGGTGTTATAGGCCGAAACGGTATAATGGGTGGTAAAATTCCGGTTCACCAGGTAGGATGCCTTTAAAGCGCCAAACCCGGTGTGATAAGAATCTTCCTCCTGGCCACTGTAATAAATTAGCAGGGCCTTTGGGTCCTGTAAAGTGCCAAAATTTGTTTGCCTTGTAAGAGGCTCGTACTCGTATTTGTTCAGAGAAAGATTTCCCAGGAAACTGATCTCCAGTTTATCTGAAAATTGATAAATAAGATTCGCCTGCACATCGGCAAAAACGGGATGGAAATTGGTTTCAGTTTCTTTCGCTTCGACAAAAAGGCTGTTATCCCTGTACCGGATGCCGCCAATAGCCAAAAACTTTCCATTCCCGGAAGTTCCTTCCAAAGAAATACTGCCTCCCAGGAGACTAGCGTCGAAAGAAGCGGCAAAATCGACCGGTCTTCGGTAAGTGATATCCAGCACAGAGGAAAGTTTATCACCGTATTTAGCCTGGAACCCCCCTGCGGAAAAATAGACTTTCCTTACCAGATCAGGGTTTACAAAACTAAGGCCTTCCTGCTGTCCCGAGCGAACCAGGAATGGACGGTAAACTTCAATTCCGTTCACATAAACCAGGTTTTCGTCATAATTGCCCCCGCGTACCGAATACTGGGTGCTGAGCTCATTGTTGGAATTCACCCCCGGCAGGGTCTTAAGCAGGTTTTCCACCCCCGCATTGGCGCCAGGAATTTTCCTGATCGCTTCGGGATCGATCACCGTTAATCCTCGAAGCTGTTCCTGTCTTTCGCCGGAGATGGTGATCTCTGAGATCTGCTCTACGGAAGTTTTAAGCACCGGGTTGATCTCATAGATCTCGTCCTCAGCGAGTTTGATTCTGAAAATGATGCTTTTGTAGTTGAGGTGCGAGATCCTGATCTCCACTTCCCGGTTCGCGGGAATGATCAACTGAAAAAATCCGTTGGGATTGGTTTGAGTACCCTGTCCTTCTGAAATTGAAATGTTTGCAGAGGAAACCGGTTCCTGCTGCTCATTAAGGATTATTCCTTTCACAACGGCCTCCTGGGAAAATAAGTTGTTCCAAAACAGAAGGGTGCAAAAAAGGAAAAAATGAGGTGCTTTCAACCGAAGTTATTTTCTGAAAAAGGTACTCTCAAATATAGTGGTATTTCCTACATTATCAACTACTTCAATTTTCAGGTGGTTTTCGGTTTCTGAAACCACTCCATCGCCAAAGTTGTGAGTAAGCAGGTTTTGCTTGTACTCATATTCCATCAGGATGAACTTTCCGTTCACTGTAGCCCGATAGCTTTTGATCCCGGATAGGTCATCGGCGATCTTTACCTTCAGGTCACTGTTATTGGATATCCACTGCCCATCCCTGAAATTCACAGGTGTAACCGTAGGTGCTGTATTGTCGGTTGCCAGGGTATAAGTTCCAAAAGTGCGGGTTTTGGTGGTAAATCTTTCTCCGTCCCTGTAAGTGGTGGAATAATTGGGTTTTCCCCATTTGTTGAGCTCGGCGATGAAAAGCTGCTCCCTGTCTTCGGGTTTGTATTTGCTCACATCGAAACCTATGGTAATACTGCTGTGAATAGGAATGACATCTTCATGCAGCTTTATTTTTTCGTCTTCAAAGGCCACCTCAAGATGCGTGTCCTTGTACAAACTGTTCTTTGGGATGTAAACATCAATCCCTTTGTCTTCAAAATGCATTGATTCATTGGCCGCCACAAAATACTGGGTGGTCTTATCTTCTTTGGGAGTGATGCTTCCGGTGTATTTGCCCTCGATCGGCACTCGCACAACGCGTTCATTACCCGCAAAGTCGGTTATCTTCACCACATAGTCATAAGAGAGACTGTCTTTGATATCAAGGTAGCCATCATTGACCACGGGACCGTAGATACTTAACGGGTTAGATGGTTCTACAAACAATTTCTGAATACGGCTGTTGTTCTGGGTATAGTATCCGTAGTCGATCAACTGGTTGAGGTGCCTGGTTTCGGCAAAGGAGAATTTTTCAAAGTTGGCCTGGAAGACCTTATCTCCGTTAGCTACAGCTTCTATTCTAAAGATCCCGTTACGGTTGGGGGCAGCATCCTGCTGGTCAACCGTTGAAACCCCGAAACCGATGGTTCCGCAGGCGTTGATCTCTTCTGCTCTATAGGAGCCATCATTCTGCGGAAAAAGCCTTAGTTTTTGACGTTTTGCAGATCCGTTCACGTGGGCATCCTCTCCATGTGGGTAAACGTAGAATCCGTCAACCAGAGGTGCGCGGGTGTCCTTGATCTCAATACCAAACATGAGGGGGTTCATTGGTCGCTGCTGGTTGTCCCTAATCTCAAAGTGCAGATGAGGCCCGCCGCTTCCACCGGTGTTTCCGCTGCTCGCGATCAATTCCCCGCGTTCGATAGGTAATTCTTCAGCCGAAGGGAAAACCTCTATCTCATAGCTTTCTTTTTTATACTGAAGGTCTTTTATGTACTTCTCGATCTTTGGAGAAAATTGCTTCAGGTGGGCATATACGGTGGTAAAGCCGTTTGGATGTTGCACGTACAGCGCTTTTCCGTAACCATAATGGGAAATATTGATGCGGCTCACATATCCTTCCGCAGCAGTATGTACAGGCAACCCTTCCCTTTGCTGCGTCTTTAGATCCAACCCGCTGTGGAAATGATTGGAGCGCAATTCGCCAAAGGTCCCCGCAAGGGCCAATGGCACCTGCAACGGATCATCGAAGTAATCTTCGGGCAGATTATATTGTGCGGTACCGTTAAATGAAAAGATAAAGAAGAAAAAGACTGCAAATAGGTGTCTCATAGCAATGGGAAAATTTAACTTTTTTATAGCGGGATAAATATAGGAAACCCGCTTCAAAAATTAAACCCTTATTTATGAGGACGTTAAAATTAATTTAAAACGCCGGGTAAAATAGACTTCAAAATATTGGGATATTTCGGGAGGTATGTTAACTTTGTATTGGTAAGCAGCAGGAATAGCTTTAATGAGTGATTTAACAGAAATAGTTGGCGTTCTTGAAAATAGGATTGTAAAGTTGCTTCAGAATCACAAGGATCTGGAGCAGAAACAAGAAAATTTGCAGGAAGAGCTTAACAAATTGAGGGCGGAAAAAGAGCAATTACAAAATGACCTTCAGGCTTCTGAAAATCGGGTTCAAACTCTAAAAGCTGCTAATGCGTTGCTTGGCAGTAATGATTATAAAAAAGAAACCAAGCTAA
>CAZNFK010000047.1:0-17842 GCA_964572365.1 uncultured Flavobacteriaceae bacterium
AGAAGATCATGACCGAAAACAGGACCCACAAGAAAAATCCTATCGAAGGATTTGATGAAGGAATCTAATAAAGGAGCTATGACAAACGAAGCACTACAACAGACTATCGAAAGCTGGTTTCCCGATCCTGAATTTGTCCAGCCGCAATTTTCAGAAGAAGGTTCACAGTTCCTGAATGTAAGCATTGATCCCGATCAACTGCACGAGCTTATGCACTTGCTTAAGCATAACCCCGACACTCATTTTGATTACCTCTTTTGTCTTACCGGGGTTGATTACGGAAAGGAGCTGGGGGTAGTCTATCACCTGGAATCAACTGTTCACCGACACATCCTGGTGGTAAAGGTACAGACAGCAGACCGTGAAAATCCCATTTTTGACTCTGTTCAGGATATCTGGGCAACGGCAAATTTCCACGAGCGTGAGGTGTACGATTTCTTCGGAATTAAATTCAGGAACCATCCCAATATGAAACGATTGTTCCTCGATGAAGAATGGGAAGGTTTTCCACTTCGGAAAGATTATGTGGATGAGAAAAATATGGTAGTCAAATAACAGGACTATGGAAACAGCTACTTTAAATAATCCCGCACCAAAGAACAACTTCAAATCTGAAGAATATTTCATTAACATGGGGCCGCAGCATCCCGCCACTCACGGTGTTTTACGACTGCTGCTAACCATTGACGGGGAAGTGATCAAAAAAGTGGAGCCCGATCTTGGGTATATTCACAGATCCATCGAAAAGATGTGCGAGAGCGACAGTTATCAACAGATCGTACACCTTACCGATCGTATGGATTACCTCTCCTCTCACATCAACAACGAGGCAGTTTGCCTGGCAGTAGAAAATGCGCTGGAACTGGAAGTGCCCTATCGCGTAAAAGTGATAAGGACCATCCTCGGGGAACTGACCCGTCTTTCCTCCCACATGTTATGGTGGGGCGTGATGGGAATGGATGTAGGCGCTTTAACGACCTACTTCTATGGCTTCAGGGACCGGGAAATGATCAATGACATCTTCGAGGAAACCTGTGGTGCCAGGCTCACCATGAATTACAACATTCCGGGAGGGCTCATGCATGACATCCACCCCAACTTCGTAAAAAGGGTAAAGGAATTCATTGTTCATTTCAAGACAAAACTTCCCGAGTACGACCGACTTTTGACCGGAAACGTCATTTTTCAGAAAAGGACAAAAGGAGTAGGTATACTTACCAGGGAAGACGCGATCAATTTTGGAGCGTCAGGACCTGTGGCGCGGGCTTCGGGTTATTCCTGTGATGTAAGAAGATATCACCCGTACAGCGCCCTGGACAAAGTGAATTTTACTGAAGCTTTAGACACTGCCGGAGATTCTTTTGCACGCTATACGGTAAGGATCCGGGAAATGTGGGAATCCCTCGCCATTATAGAACAGTTGATAGACAACATTCCGGAAGGGGATCACAAAGTGGCCACTAACGCGGTGATCAAATTACCAAAGGGCGATTTCTACCAGAAAGTGGAAACAGCCAGGGGCGAACTGGGAGTGTATATTATAAGTACCGGTACCAAAAACCCTCACAGGATCAAGTTTAGATCTCCCGGCCTTTCAAATCTTTCCCTGCTCAACCACATTGCGGTAGGCGGTAAAATTGGAGACCTCGTGGCCACAATGGCTACCATAGATATTGTTGTACCCGATATTGATCGATAAAACTTAAATAATGATGATCTTAAGTATCAATGAGTGGCTGCTAAGCTTTTTGCCCCCGGGCGCTGTAAGCATAACCGAGATGGCCCTTATCGCGCTAATATATCTCACTGTTTTCGCAGTACTGGGATTGTACCTGGTGTTGTTGGAAAGAAAGGTAGCGGCATGGTTCCAGTTAAGACTCGGTCCAAACCGGGTGGGTTATAAAGGAATGTTTCAAACCCTTGCAGATGCTTTAAAACTGGTCTCAAAGGAGTTGACCGGAACTGTCAAAGCAGATAAGTTCCTGTACAACCTTGCTCCTTATTTTGTGATTATCACGGCTCTCATGGCTCTTTCAGTATTTCCGTTCACAAAGAACCTGCAGGCATTCGATATCAATATTGGATTGTTCTTCCTGATCGCGATCTCGTCGATAGGGGTGATCGGAATTCTTTTAGGGGGTTGGAGCAGTAACAACAAGTTCGCACTCATAGGTGCCATGCGTAGCGGAGTGCAAACCATTAGTTATGAACTTTCTGTTGGGTTGTCGTTATTAACAATGGTCATCCTCACGGGGAGCCTGCAGCTTTCAGAGATCATTGAAGTACAAAAGAGCGGCTGGTTGATAGTGCAGGGGCATATCCCCGCGATGATCGCTTTTATGATCTATATGATCTCGGGAACAGCAGAAACCAACCGGGCGCCTTTTGATATGGTAGAGGCTGAATCTGAACTGGGTGCCGGTTACCACACTGAGTACTCAGGAATGAAGTTCGCGTATTTCTTCCTTGCCGAGTTCATCAATATGTTCATCATTGCGGCCATCGCGACCACAGTCTTCTTTGGCGGGTGGCTCTCCCCTTTCGGAATTACAGATTCAATTCCGTTCCTGGGTGTGTTTTGGTTCCTGGCAAAGACATTTGTGCTGGTGTTCCTTATGATGTGGTTTAGATGGACATTTCCCAGGCTAAGAGTTGACCAGCTATTGACCCTGGAGTGGAAATACCTGCTTCCAATCAACCTGGTAAACCTGGTGTTGATGGCCGTGATCGTATGGTTAAATATCACAATTCAATTCTAAGACGATGAGTTACTTTTCAGAGATATATGATGGCATCAAAACCCTTCTCACAGGGATGAGTGTAACGGGAAAATATTTCCTGAATTCAAGAAAAGGAGCCATTACCCAGCAATACCCCGATAACAGGGATACACTGCAAATGTTTGAACGTTTTCGCGGAGAAGTTGTGATGCCTCATGATGAGAACAATGAACATAGCTGTACCGGCTGCCAAAAATGTGAACTGGCCTGCCCAAACGGAAGCATTGAGATCATTTGGGACCGTGTCATAGATGAGACAACGGGAAAAAAGAAAAAAATAATCGACAAGCACATATATCACCTGGGCATGTGTACCCAGTGTGGGCTTTGTGTGGACGCTTGTCCTTCAGATGCCATTAAGTGGGCACAGAATTTTGAAAATTCTGTTTATGACAGGACACAGCTTACCCGAGTGTTGAACAAACCCGGCTCTAAAGTAAGAGCAGGAGTAGAAGAATAAGTCATGGAAAAAGTAATTTTTTACATTCTCGCATTAACAATGGTTGCTTCTGCAATTGCTTCTGTAAGCAGCCGAAAAATGTTGCGTTCTGTTGTATATCTGTTATTTGTGCTGATAGGGGCCGCCGGGCTGTATTTTTTGATGGACTATAATTTCCTGGCGGCCATTCAGCTTACGGTATACGCAGGTGGCATCGTGGTTTTGATCATCTTTTCAGTCCTTCTCATTCAGCATATCGAAATGGAACTGGAAGTAGCCAAACCGGCCAGAAAGTGGTTCACGGCTCTACTCTGCCTTATGGGCTTAAGTATTTTCCTTGGCACCATCTATTCACATCCTTTCGCTGTTGCTGAAACTTCAACAACCACAACAGTGGCCGAAATAGGTAACGCCCTTCTCAGCTTTGAAAAAGGTGGTTTCATACTTCCTTTTGAAGTGATAAGTGTGCTTTTACTGGCGGCAATGATAGGAGCTATTGTGATCGCAAAAGGGGGAAAAGAGATCGAACCCACCAAACCTGATGAGAAACTCGAGTTCGAAAAGCTCCTTATTGAAGCTAAAATTAAAGCTGAAGAGAAAATTCTGGAAAAAGAAGCTACAGTATAAATAACATAAAAAATGGCTTTTTAAAGCCTTAACAAAAACCCTGCATATGATCCCGGGAGTAAGCATAACCGAAATCCTCACCCTCACCTCCATCCTGTTCTTCATTGGGGTGTATGGGTTCATTACCCGTAAGAACCTCATCTCGATCCTGATCTCTGTGGAATTGATCCTGAATTCTTCTGTGGTAAACTTTGTAGTGATCAACAAATACCTCTATCCCGAAATGCTTCAGGGTATGGTGTACTCGATCTTTATCATAGCGGTCGCCGCGGCAGAAACCGCATTGGCCGTAGCCATTATTATCAATATCTACAGGCGTCTGAGTTCTGTGGAAGTCAGGGAAACTGAAACTATGAAGTATTAATCTTTGAAGACATGAACTTAATCAACCTTCTTTTAATTCCTGCCATACCACTCACTGTGTTCCTGGTGCTGGGAATTTTCAGCCATAAGATAAAACCCGCAGTCTCCGGATTGGTAGGTGTTGCCGGACTGGCCACCTCTACCCTTCTCTCTTATTATACCGCCTGGCAATACTTCTTTGTTCAGGGCAAACTGGACGGGGTGTACCAAACTTTTGTGGAAAAGATCACCTGGATGCGGTTTACCGAAACGCTCCATATAGACATGGGTGTTCTCATTGATCCTATTTCGGTAATGATGTTAATAGTCGTTTCTACAGTTTCGCTTATGGTTCACATCTATAGTAGGGGTTATATGAAAGGGGACGACGGCTACACCCGGTTTTTCGCCTACCTTTCTTTATTCACCTTTTCAATGTACGGACTGGTGCTGGCCACCAACCTGTTCCAGATCTATATTTTCTGGGAACTGGTGGGAGTTTCTTCCTTTTTACTGATCGGGTATTACTACACCAAAACCTCAGCCATAGCCGCAGCCAAAAAGGCTTTTATTGTGACCCGTTTTGCCGACTTCGGATTTTTAATTGGGATCTTCATCATAGGATTTTACACCAACACCTTTGATTTTCAAACGCTGAACGACCCGGAAGGTCCGGCCATTCTGAACTGGGCTTCCTCTTCATTTATGGGACTTTCGGTGATCACCTGGGCTTTGATCCTCATCTTCATGGGAGGTGCCGGAAAATCGGCGATGTTCCCACTGCATATCTGGCTGCCCGATGCCATGGAGGGACCAACCCCTGTATCAGCTTTAATTCACGCCGCGACCATGGTAGTCGCCGGGGTGTACCTGGTGGCACGCCTGTTCCCTATGTTCTATATGGTCGAGGAAGGCTTCGCACTCAATATAGTCGCTTATGTTGGAGCTTTTTCGGCACTGTTCGCAGCCATCATCGCCATTACCCAGACCGATATTAAAAGGGTCCTGGCATTTTCTACCATGTCACAGCTGGGATACATGATGATGGCGCTGGGAGTTTCAGGATTTGACGGCCATGAGGGAGTGGGTTACATGGCTTCCATGTTCCACCTCTTTACTCACGCCATGTTCAAGGCGTTGTTGTTCCTGGGTGCTGGTTCGGTCATCCATGCCGTGCACAGCAATTATCTGAAAGACATGGGCGGATTAAGAAAATATATGCCGGTCACCAATATCACCTTTTTGATCGCGGCGCTCGCTATTGCCGGGGTACCTCCTCTTGCAGGTTTCTGGAGTAAGGATGAGATCCTTGTCGCCGCTTTTGAGAACAGCCAGTTCCTGTATGGAATCGGGGTGTTTGTGGCAGCACTTACTGCTTTTTATATGTTCAGGATCTACTTCGGAATTTTCTGGGGGAAAGAAACAAGCTATGATCATAAACCTCATGAATCTCCGATTTCTATGACCTTACCACTTATCATACTTGCGGTTTTAAGTGTCGGAGTAGGATTCATTCCGTTCAGCGAATTCGTAACGGCCGATAAAGCCGGATTTACAGCTCACCTGAATGTTCAGCTGGCTATAATAGCTGTGGTAGCAGGCTTACTTGGAATTGTCATTGCCTGGATCTTTTATAAAAAAGAAAATGACCTGGCTTTCCGCTTTGCCAATGCCTTCGGAAGGTTGTACACCTGGACCAGCCACAAGTTCTATTTCGATGAGATCTACCTCTTCATCGCCCGCAACATCTTCTTCCAGAATGTAGCTGCGCCTATTGCAAAATTCGACAAGAAGATCGTGGACGGAACAATGGAAGGCATTGGGAACAAGACGGTTGTGATCTCGAGAAGGATCAAAGGACTGCAATCGGGAAAAATACAGGACTACGCCTTCGGCTTTATTAGCGGGGTAGTCATCCTGGCGCTGGTATTCATTTATATATGGACTAATTAACGATCGATCATGGACATTTTATCACTTTTTGTCATAGTTCCGGTTCTAACAATAATCGCACTTGTTTTCACCAAAGACCTGAAACAGGCACGCATCCTCTCAATGATAGGAGGACTGGTACAGCTGGGGATGGGAATAAACCTGCTTTTCGCTTATATGCGGGAAAAGGCGGTCAACGACAGCATCATGCTGTTCACAAAAGATATAGTATGGTTTGAACAGTTCAACATTCATTATAATATCGGGGTGGACGGGATCTCTGTCGCTCTAATTTTGCTGACTTCCATCATTGTACTTGCAGGAGTGTTCATCTCCTGGAAAATGGAAGAGCTGCCGAAAGAATTCTTTATTTCTCTTATCGTGCTTTCGACCGGGGTATATGGCTTCTTTATCTCTCTTGACCTGTTCACCATGTTCGTGTTCTACGAGATAGCGGTGATCCCAATGTACCTGTTGATAGGAATCTGGGGTTCGGGACCAAAGGAATATTCGGCCATGAAATTAACGTTAATGTTGATGGGAGCTTCCGCAGTTTTGATGGTAGGTATCCTCGGAATTTATTTCAATTCGAATGCCGATGGGGGAGCACTTACTTTCAATATTCTCGAAATAGCCAAAGTGAACATTCCGTTCGAGGCTCAAAAATTATTCTTCCCCCTAACCTTTATCGGATTCGCCATTTTGGGAGCTTTATTCCCTTTCCACACCTGGTCGCCTGATGGTCACGCCTCTGCCCCAACCGCGGTTTCCATGCTGCACGCCGGTGTATTGATGAAACTGGGAGGTTACGGCATATTCAGGGTAGCCATGTTCCTGCTTCCGGAAGGAGCCCTGGAATGGAGCTGGTTCTTCATCATTCTATCGGCTATTGGAGTCATATACGGAGCCTTTGCGGCCCTGAGACAAACAGACTTAAAATATATCAACGCCTACGCCTCGGTGAGTCACCTGGGGATGGTGAGTTTCGCCCTGCTCATGCTGAACAAAACCGCCTGGAACGGAGCCATTTTACAATCCCTTTCCCATGGTTTTATGACCGCTCTGTTCTTCGCTTTGATCGGAATGATCTACGGAAGGACCCACACCCGGGATATCACCAAACTCGGTGGGCTACTCAAAGTAATACCTTTTATATCAGTTATCTACGTGATCGCCGGAATGGCATTACTGGGACTGCCCGGATTTAGCGGATTCGTTGCGGAAATGAACATCTTCATGGGAGCTTTTCAGCATGACAGCATGTTCTATAGAGTTGCTACCATAATTTCAATTTCGGCCATAGTAGTGACAGCAGTATATGTATTGAGGGTGGTAGGAATCATGCTAATGGGGCCGGTTAAAAATGAAGCTTACACGAAGCTGGCCGGAGTTACCTGGTACGAAAGAACGGGAATCCTGCTGCTGCTTATTCCCATCGTGGGAATTGGAGTGGCTCCGTTATGGATAAGCAATATGATCATGGAAAGCATTCAACCCTTTATTCAGGGGGTGTTATAATATTTAAAGAGGAGAAACATGGAACTTTACAGTTTTTTACTGATGCGGCACGAGATCTTACTGTTTTCGATCATCCTGCTCTTAATAATTGCTGAACTATTTATCCCCAATGATAAAAAAAGCAGCATCATGCACCTGGCTTTGGTCTTCTTCGGAATCCATACCGCCATAGGATTCTTACCCCTGGCGGAAGGCAGCCTTTTCGGCGGAATGTTCCGAAGCAATGATATGATCCACTTCTTTAAAGCGATTTTAAATATCGGGGTTTTCACGCTCCTGCTGCAATCGGCCGAATGGCTGGAAAACAATATGCTGAAACAGGACCGTGGAACCGAATTTTTCATCTTGCTCTTCGCCTCCCTCCTGGGAATGTATTTTATGATCTCTGCAGGTGACTTCCTGATGTTCTACATAGGATTAGAGCTTTCTACTCTTCCGGTAGCCGCATTGGCCGCTTTTGAGATCATGAAAAGAGAATCTGGAGAAGCAGGAGTGAAATTCATTCTTTCAGCAGCCCTGGCTTCAGGTGTTTCCCTCTTCGGGATCTCCATGCTCTATGCCACCAACGGTTCTATCTATTTTGAGGATATCATTCAAACATTAACAGCAAACAATTTGACCTTACTGGGATTCCTCCTTTTCTTTGCAGGCCTGGCCTTCAAGATCTCGCTGGTGCCGTTCCATTTCTGGACAGCCGATGTTTACCAGGGTTCCCCAATCAGTATAGCTTCTTATTTATCTGTCATTTCCAAAGGCGCGGCCGCTTTCATCTTAATGATCCTGCTATTTACCGTTCTTAAACCGCTAATGCACGTTTGGGAGCCCCTGCTTTATATTCTTGCAATAGTCACCATGTTTACAGGTAACCTGTTCGCCCTGAGACAACAGAACATGAAAAGATTTCTGGCGTATTCCTCCATCGCCCAGGCCGGCTTTATCCTGCTGGGACTGGTTACCGGTACGCAACTGGGAACGGCTACCGTAGTCTATTTCGTCACGATTTATATCTTTTCAAACCTTGCTGCCTTTGGGGTGGTACAGGCGATCTCTACCCAAACCGGAAAAGAGAACATGAAAGACTATGAAGGTTTGTACAGAACAAATCCCAAACTAAGTCTGGTGATGATGCTGGCCTTGTTTTCCCTTGCGGGAATCCCGCCTGTGGCAGGTTTCTTCGGAAAGTTCTTCCTGTTCACAGCTGCGGCAAGTAAAGGATATTATCTATTGGTATTCCTGGCGGTAGTGAACGTCACGATCTCTCTTTATTACTACTTGCTGGTGATAAGAGCGATGTTTGTTAGAAAAGGGGAAAACCCGGTGCCTTTCTTTACCAGCAAGATCTACATGAAACTGGGACTTTTGATCACTGTTATGGGAATCCTCGCGCTGGGATTATACAGTCCCCTTTACGATTACATTTTTGAACTGAGTGCGGTTTTTAATTAAAGAATTATGGCATTAGAAGGTAAACATACATTCGGAAGCATTGGTGAAATACGGGTGAGTTTTGTTGAAAAGAAGATCGAGGCAGCCCGTAAAGAATTTCTTGAAAAACTTTTGGAACACAACGGATTTGAAGTGGTCATCGAAGAGGAAAAGAGAAAAAATGAAGAAGAACCTCAACTATACACCCTTGGCGTGACCGACATGACTTTTAATCCGGTGGTCTGGGTTTATGAGCGCAAGCTTAAAACCTTCGACGGTCACAAGGTAACAGCCGATTACTGGAACCAGGTTTCTGAAAATACTGCCCCACAATACTGGGAAAAAGATAAAGAGTAAGTTTTTAGTTTAAGTTTAGGATGTCCTGCGGAAGCAGGTTAGAGCCCTGCAGAGCGATCTGCAGGGTTTTTTATTATTTCTTAGAGTACAGTGACACCAGCTTGTTTGGCGGTATGGGTGCAGGTACTACATTTTCAACCGGCTTTGTACTTTTCAAATAGACGAACATAGCCTCGAGATCTTCGTCTGTAAGATGTGCAAAATTAGGCCAGGGCATGGGAGGCAGTAGATCCCTTCCATTTTTCAGGCCTTTGAATTTGCCCTCTCTCATGGCAACTTTAAATTGTTCCAGGCTCCAGTTGCCAATTCCGGTTTGGTCAGAGGTGAGATTGGCTGCAAAAGAAACACCCCATGGTCCTACTGCCGCGGTGAGATCACCGGTCATTAACATCCAGCCGTTCTCAAGGGTTGCCCGGTCAACGGGTGGTAATTCTCTCCCCTCGGGAAAACCCGATAATTTCAATTCCGGGATTTCCTCGGGACCCCGCTCTCCAATTTTTTTAGGAGAATGACAATCGGCACAACCAATGCCGGTTACAAGATATTGTCCACGTTTAATCTGTTCCTCCTGTTGATTCGCTTTTTGAAATTCTTCTTCAGGTGATGTTTCAGGAACCTTTGCATAATTCTTTTTCTGGCAACTTTCCAAAAGGAATGGCAAAAATATCAGAAGTGTTAATTTGGCAAGCTTACCACAGAAAAAGACATTTTTTAATTGACTGATCGATTTCATAAATAAATATTTTAGTCTAACTACCTGTAATTAAACTTATTAAAAATCTATTTATGATTTGACCTGAACCAAAAAATGAGGGTTTTCCCCTAGTTATTCAATAATAGGAATCAATCCTCTCAATCCCATATCGACTACCTTTTCGCCTTTATCCACATCCCATTTCCCATTTGCATTAATGTCTTCCCATTCAAAACTGTTATTTACCGAAAGGGACATATTGATCACCACATCTTGGGTTTCCTCTCCTGTTATTATTAAAGTTTCCCGAAATTGGCCTGTAACCACACAGGAACCGGAGGGTATTGCTGAAGTTTCTGAAAGCGGATTGGGAACAGTAGTTGCTCCTTGTGGGGCCTGCCCGTCAATTACACCGAACGGATGTTCGAATGCCCAATAACCCTGCAGGCGAGTATCATTAACTTCCACTATCTCATTCCTCACTTTGAAATTATCAATAAAAGTATTGAAACCTACAAAACTCGCTACAGTGCCCTGGTAAGTTTCTCCCTGATAATTGAAATCCACATCGTAATTCTGGTAAGACAGAGACAAACGCACCCATTCATAACTACCATTGGCCACCTCTTTCAAAGGAATTTTAAGAAAAGTTTCTCCCGGCGAAGTTACAATGGCACGAGAAAAATCGATAACATTATTGCCGTTTTTCACTACTTCAGCACCATGATACAATACAGCACCATCACCTAACCCGGTCCATTTATCGGGTGTGAATTCTAAATAATGCGAAGAGATTTGATGAAAAACAGGGTTTTGGGCGGCATGACCTTCAGGAATGGACTGAGGGGCACCATCATTTCCCAGACGTACCTGGTCAGGGTTAACCTCAAGTTTGATAATCAAAAAAGGATCTTCTTGTTTTGCGCTGTTTTCTTCACTGCAGGAGAACAGGAACATTAATGCACCAAGGCAAGTTAATTTGAAAACTGCATTTTGGAATGACTTCATAACATGATGGTAATAAATCCCCAACAGGGGATAAATTAAACCACGAAATTAAATAAATTTCGGAAGCACGTTAATGTTTCTTCCCCTACTTAAGGATTTCGCACAAACCGAAGCTTCGCAGCATCTATTCTGACTGAAAAACTTCCTCCTGAAAAATCTGAGATAAATTCATCATCCACATGCACAAAGGAATCATCCCATTTGATCTCTGCCTCGTTTATTCTCATGGAAAAAATAAGATCTCTCAGGTCTTGTTCCCCGGCCTTTCGAACCAGCATTTTTTCCAGGTATTCAATAAGTTCCCCTCTTTTCTCCTCCGGAATGAGCACCAGGTCAAAGTATCCGTCTCCGGGATCGGCTTTTGAAGCCAGCTCAAAGTTTGGTCCTATATATTTTATGTTCATCACCTCCACAAGGAGAAAAGATCCCGAAATAGTAATACCCGCAGTTTTAATGGTCGCTCTCCGGGCTTTAAAATCTTTTACGATCTTAAGCAATTCCTGAAGGGTATATTGTAATTTCTCAGCTGCAGTTTCTGTCTCCACAGAATTGTCTTTCATTTTTTCGATCAAGGCGGGGAAAATACCGGCTCCCACCCCCTCCAGGAAAAATTCCTGATCTTTTAAACCCTTTACGCTTCCAATATCAAACTTTTGGAGCTCCTTTTTTGAATTAAAGGCATGCAGTTTAAATGGGCTCACTACGTCAAGGGTTTTGGCTATGTTATTCGCCGTTCCCAACGGCAGTATATGAACCGGGGTTTTAGGATCCTGGTATTTGCCTTTAAGCAGAACTGAAGCAAGTTTATGAACGGTTCCGTCACCTCCAGCTAAAAAAATGAGGTCCGACTTATTCCTTTCGAAACTTTCCCAACCATCTTCTTCAGTAGAAACATATTTGATCTTTGAAAAATTCCCCTTCTTCACAAAATTTTCTACTTCGGATTTACTGTGACTGTCCTTCCCCGATCCCGGGTTGTGTATAATCTGTACTTTCATAACTGGCCTTTTCCCAAATTTAAGGATAGCTCAATTCTTTTTTCACTGATTAACACATACTTATGATTCATCTCGACGATTCCCTTTCCAAACCGGGCTGGAGTGTTAAAACAAAAATAATTTTGGGTTAATCCCTTCTATGAAGTCGGTCAACAGACTGATTTTTTGTACTTTAAAGTTCATCAGAAAAAGAAAAATAAAGATTATGAAGATACTGGTAACCAATGATGACGGAATTTACAGCCCGGGCCTGATGTGCCTGGCAAAAGCGGCGGCTCAATATGGCGAAGTGATCGTCATGGCGCCCGATGTGGAACAATCTTCTATGGGACAAGCAATAACGTCAGGCAAACCCATCACCTATAAAACATCGCCTATTCATTTCGAAGGAATAGAGGCCTACCGGGTTAGCGGAACCCCGGCAGATTGTGTGGCCCTGGGCGCCCACCTTTTTGACGGGATAGACCTGGTTCTCTCGGGAATTAATATTGGATCCAACCTCGGGAATTCTGCCTGGCACTCCGGGACTCTTTCCGCCGCACGACAGGCCGTTCTTTTCGGAATACGGGGAATTGCCTTCAGCGTTTCGGTAGGCGATAGCGAACCCGATTTCGGCGCCCTGGAACCTTATGCGAGGGAAGCTTTGAAAGAGGTGATCCATGAATATGACCGGGAACTGTTAAATGTAAACTTTCCCCGTAATCCTGAAGGAGAGATCGTGTGGACCTCCCAGTCTGTAAGACATTATGATGGTAAAGTGATCGATCAAAAAGATCCTATGGGCCGGCAGCATTACTGGTTTACTGTGATCCCTATCGAGGAAGTGGAAGAAGGTTCAGACCGCTGGGCAGTCAGGAATGGCAAGACCAGTATTACCCCAATGATCCTTGATCTCACAGATAAAAAATATCTTCGGGAACGGGAAAAACAGGAATCAGATTAGAACATGGTTTCAACCGCAAATTAATTCCATAAAAAAACCCAAACTTTTCAGTTTGGGTTTTTAAGCAGTTGGCCCACTAGGGCTCGAACCTAGACTCTTCTGGACCAAAACCAGACGTGTTGCCAGTTACACCATGGGCCATTGCTTCAATGCGGATGCAAATTTAAAACAAACTTTGGCTTGAACAAATAATTTTTCAAATTTATTTATTCCAAAATACAACTTTTCCTATTCCCTTTTTCTCCCTCTGAGGCAAGTGCCTGTTTTTCAGAAAAATTCAATTCCCGACAATCTTTCCGAAGCATAAAAAATCCCCTGAAGATCTAATGGAACATCATTTCCGGGAGTAATATTTCCTTTTAAAAAAGCGTTCTGGCAGTGCATTCTATATTTATTCTTAAATTCGCCACTGTTCTCAATTTCAAATCTTATGACAGATCTTAACTTTACCAGATGGAATAAAATTCTGGGTTGGTTAGTTTTTCTTATTTCTCTTACAACTTACTGGTTAACCGTTGAACCCACAGCCAGCTTTTGGGATGCCGGGGAATACATATCAACCGCGTCCAAACTTGAAGTAGGCCACCCTCCTGGAGCGCCACTTTACCAAATGATGGGAGCTTTTTTCTCCATTTTTGCGACCGAAGCCTCACAGATCGCATACATGGTAAACCTCATGTCCGTTTTTGCCAGTGCCTTTACAATCCTGTTCATGTTCTGGTCCATCGTTCTGCTACTGCTAAAAGTTACAGGGCCGGTGCAGGAAATCTCCCCGGCTAAAAAAATGGCAATTCTGGGCAGTGCGCTGGTAGGTTCCCTGGCCTTTACTTTTACCGATAGTTTCTGGTTCAATGCGGGAGAGGCCGAAGTTTATGCCATGGCTGCCTTTCTTATGGCCATTCTTTTTTACCTGGGACTACTTTGGGAACGTGATATGTTCGCCCCACGAGGAAATCGCTGGGTAATCTTGATTTCCTTTATTATTGGGCTTTCCTTCGGGGTTCACTTCATGGGCCTTCTAACCATTCCGGCTATTGGCTTTCTGTACTATTTCAAGAACTTTTCAAAAGTTACCATAAAGAACTTCATTATTGCGAACCTGGTAGTAGTTGCGGTATTACTGTTCATCTTTAAAATGCTGCTACCTTACAGCCTCAGTCTGTTCTCGGCTACAGAAGTTTTCTTCGTAAATTCACTGGGAATGCCTTTCCATTCCGGAACTATTTTTACCGCAGTGGTGGTGATCGCGGCATTTTACTTCGGAATAAAATACACCCGCAAAAAACATTTCTACCAGCTCAATACATTGCTGTTGTGCATCCTGTTCATTTTCATAGGATTTTCGAGCTGGCTGATGCTTCCTATTCGTGCCAACGCCAACACCGTGATCAACGAGAATAATCCCGCAAACGCCCGGGAACTACTCGCGTATTACAACCGGGAGCAATATCCAGAAACCCACCTTTTTTACGGACCCCAGTTCACCGAGATCTACAGTGGCCTTGACGAAGACACTCCGTATATTGATGACAAGCCAAAATACGAAATGGATTATGAAGCTGGGAAATATGTGATCGTCAATAACTATAAAAATGCCAAGCAGAACACAGATGATGACCACAAGGCCATTTTGCCTCGAATGTGGAGCACAGAACATGCCGCGAATTATATGGATTTTACGGGACCACTCGAATTCACTGTGAAACCGGAATATCAGGGGGAAGATCAGCTCCTAAATGCAGTCAGTAATTTTCAGCAGAAATATAACCGTGGTGAAATTGATAATCAGCAGTACGATGCTTTTCTAAGGCAATTCAGGGAATACCTGGAGGTGGAAAAACCTTCCTTCGCCTCCAACATCAATTATCTCTTTGAATACCAGATGGGATATATGTACTGGCGCTACTTTATGTGGAATTTTGTTGGGCGGCAGGACGATGTTCAGGGAAAATACAATGATCAACATGGAAACTGGTTGAGTGGCATTGAATTTATTGATGAAGCCCGGTTAGGCTCTCAGGATCAACTGCCCAGTGATGTAAAGAACAATAAGGCAAGGAACACTTATTATTTCCTTCCGCTTTTACTCGGTCTATTGGGGCTGGTGTTCCAGTTCTCGCGAGACAAAAAGAACTTTTGGGTCTTATTGGTATTCTTCCTGTTCACAGGAATTGCTTTGAAGATCTACCTTAATGAACGGCCTTTTGAACCGCGGGAGAGGGATTATGCCCTGGTAGGATCCTTTTATGTTTTCGCGATCTGGATAGGATTTGGAGTGTATGCACTTTTTGAGATCGTAAAAGATTACCTGCGGCCAAAGATCGCGGTTCCCGTGGTTGTGGCTGCCTCCTTACTGGCAGCACCCGTTCTGCTGGCATCAGAAAACTGGGACGACCACGACCGTTCCGGAAGATATACTGCACTGGCAATGGCTAAAATGTACCTGGACAGCCTTGATGAAAATGCGATCCTATTCACCATTGGTGATAATGATACTTTCGCTCTCTGGTACGCGCAGCAGGTGGAAGGTTACCGGACAGATGTAAGGATTGTCAACACCAGCCTTTTCGCGACCGACTGGTATATTGACCAGATGAAATCAAAAGCATGGGAAAGCGATCCTATACCCGGTCAACTGGTACACGAACAATACAGGTATGGCACCAATGATGCTGTATGGTTCCAGCCAATCACCAAAGATACCATGATGATCAAAAATTGGCTCAACTGGATCGGGAGTGATGATCCACGTACCCAGGCAGAACTGATGAGCGGACAGATGGTGAGTACCTTCCCAACCAAGAACATCCGAATCCCGGTCGATAAAGAGAATGTTTTGGAATACGGGATCGTGAAACCGGAAAATGCCGATGAGATCGTTGATCATATTGACATTGAGCTTGAAGGGGATATCCTCTACAAGAACAGGTTGCTCATGCTGGATATCATTGCCAATAACGACTGGAAAAGACCCATCTACTTTACAGGCGGAAGTTTTGGAGATGATGATTACCTGTGGATGAAAGATTACCTTCAGCTGGATGGCGTAACCTATAAGCTGGTGCCAATCCGTACGCCTGTGAATCCGCAGAACCCATTCGACATGGGCCGAATCGATACAGAAAAAATGTATGATATTGTCATGAACTGGTACTGGGGTAATTCCGGCTCTCCCGATATTTACCATGATCCTGAAACCCGCAAAAATGCCATTACCTATCGCAGTAACCTTGCCCGCCTGGTGGAAGCCCTGCTGCAGGAAGGAAAGCTTGAAAAGGCGGAGAATGTACTTGACCTGGCCATGGAAAAAATGCCGGTGGAATATTTTGGCTACTATACCCTTTTAGAGCCTTTCATCAGCGGTTATTACGAAGTAGGACAGCCCGAAAAAGCAAGAAAACTATGGGAACAAATCGCTAAGAAGTACCAGGAAAACCTGGAGTACTACAGCACCCTTGACCTGGAAAGGCAAATTAACCGCGGCACTGAGATCGTCACCGATATTGAACGCTACCGAAGTCTTGTAGATGTTTTGATCATCAATGATGAGGAGGAACTGGCCCGTGAGAAAGCCAGGGAATTCAACACTTACCTGGAAATGTTTCAGCATTTCTACGGAACGCCGCAGGCACCCGAAGAAGTACGGTCACAGATAAAGGAGGAACAGATACCGCAAGAGGTAGTTGACAGCCTCAATTAAAATATAAAAAGTCCGTTTGATTTTCATACGGACTTTCTTTTTATCGAAGCATGCAGGTAAAGATCCCGAAGCTTGTTAAAAAATTGTACCCTCGCCGCACCTGGGATGGCCCGGCTAAGGACAAAACCCTCTACCTAACCTTTGATGACGGCCCCATACCCGAAGTTACTCCCTGGGTTCTTGAGCAACTTAAAAAGCACCAGGCCAAAGCCACCTTCTTCTGTATAGGAGATAACATCAGGAAGCATCCAGAAGTATTCAAAAAAGTAATTCTGGAAGGACATTCTGTAGGAAATCATACTTTCAACCACCTCAACGGATGGAAGACCACTACTGCAGAATATATGGAAAATACTGAAAAAGCAAAGCTCATCATGAAACAGTATCTTCCTAACATCGAAAATCCTTCCGAAGAAAGAGGTTCCAAAAATGAGCTTTTTCGCCCCCCCTACGGCAGGATAAAAAGCAGTCAGGCGCGGGAGCTTTTAAGATTGGAATATAAGATCGTGATGTGGGATATCATCAGTATGGATTATGACGCTTCGGTTTCCCCGGAAAAATGTCTTCGGAACGTCTTAGATAATGCAGAAAATGGGAGTATCATTGTCTTTCATGACAGCCTGAAGGCCGAAAAGAATCTTAAAGCTGTCCTACCCCTTATCCTGGAACATTTCAGCAGTGAAGGTTACAGCTTCGAAAAGCTCGAGTAGCAGCGTTTTTCAAAGGGATATTTTCCTATTTTTACTCGCATTTTTAAAAACAAAATATGTTCCCGGCAGATTTTTATAATTTTTTGAAAGAAAATACTTTGGTAGAGATCAAAGGCGGTTTGGAGAGACCGACCTTTTTACCCATTTGGATGGTCGAAGTCGACAAAAGGATCTTTGCCAGAAGCTGGAATAGGAGCGAAAGAAGCTGGTTCACCGAATTTCAAAAAAGCGGGGTGGGACAAATAAAATACAGCCAGCAGGTGATGAATGTGACAGGCCAAAAATTAGAAGAACACGACGCGATGAACCGGCAGATCAGTGAGGCGTACATTAAAAAATATGATCAACCTCAAAATTTGAAATATTCCG
>CAZNFK010000048.1:0-17660 GCA_964572365.1 uncultured Flavobacteriaceae bacterium
TATTGTTCTTTAAGATCCTGAAAAAAGATTTTATACGATTTCTTCGGAAGTCGCCTATTAGTGTAAAAATGAGCCTTACGGTGTTCTTCCTTTCCTCTTTGGCCATGACCTTTGTGATGTCCAACCTGGGGATCATCATGAGACAGAAGTCCATGGTGATGTACTTCCTGTTCTTCGTGATCTTTTATTATCTCGCTCAAAAGAAATACACCCGCATCATGAAAATAAAAAGAAGACGAAAAGCGAGAGAAGAAGCGATAAAAAAAGCAACTAAAGCCGAAGTGGTGTAAACAGTAAATTCAGTTACCGAATGGAAAAGGGGAAATTTGTTATCTCTCTTGATTTTGAGCTCCTTTGGGGGGTCTTTGATAAGGTGGATTACACGGAAAAGGAACAGTACTTCGAGAACACCAGGAGGATTATTCCTAAAATCCTTCAGTTATTCACCGAATTTGAAATTTCATGTACCTGGGCAACGGTGGGTATGCTGTTTAATAAGAACTGGAACGAATGGGAAATCCACAAACCGGGAGAATTGCCGACTTATAAAAATCAAAAGTTGTCCCCTTATCAATACGGCCTTGGAATAAAATCGAACGCCACAGAAACCTTGTGCTTTGCACCCGATTTGATCACCATAATAGCTGAAACTCCGCGCCAGGAAATAGCAACCCATACTTACTCTCATTACTATTGTTCTGAAAAAGGCCAGTCAGTAGATGCTTTTCGCGCCGATCTTGAAAAAGCGGTTTCAATGGCCCGGGCTTTTGGAATTGAATTGCATTCGCTCGTCTTTCCACGGAACCAGCTAAACCCCGAATACCTGGAGGTCTGTGCCGAATATGGAATTATAACCGTTCGTTCGAATCCTGAAAACTGGTACTGGGGAGAGACTGAAGAATCCTCGATTTTTAAAAAGATCTTCAGGACGGGAGATGCCTACCTGGGATTCAATGATAAAAGTTATCCTTTTTCAGATCTTCAAAAAGAAAAAGGAAAACCTTTGGAACAGAAGGCAAGCCGGCTTTTACGCCCTCATTCCAAAAACAGCTTTTTGAATCGCTTAAAGTTGAATAGAATTAAATCTGAAATGCGAACCGCTGCAAGAAAAAAGGAGATCTATCATTTATGGTGGCATCCGCACAACTTCGGGGATCAACCTGAAGAAAACTTGCAAGATTTAAGGGGAATTTTGTCCCACTACAAAATTCTAAATAATAATTACGGATTTGAATCCGCCAGCATGAAAGACATTTATGAGCTTAGGGTGCCGGGGCAAAAACAAAATGTCTAAAGATTATCCTAAAGTTTTCGCCTTTTGAAGGGGAAGTCTTTCATAATGGATAATTTTGGTGGAACCGGGAATTATGCTCGATATAGATTTTTCTTCCGGCTTACTCCGGAATTTTAGCCCTAATTTTAATGAACTATGAACAAATTGATAAGGATCACCACAGTTCCTCTTTCTCTTGAAAAACTCTTGGAAGGCCAATTGAATTTTATGCAAGCCTACTACCAGGTTATTGCAGTTGCTTCAGATGAAAAGAAACTGAAAAAATTGGGTGATACCATCAAAGTAGATATTTATCCTGTAGAAATGACCAGGGAGATCACTCCTAATAAAGATCTTAGGTCGGTTTGGAAGCTATACAAGTTCTTCAAAAAGGAAAAGCCGCTGATCGTCCATACCCATACTCCAAAGGCCGGTATTGCCGGTATGCTGGCGGCAAAAATGGCAGGAGTACCTATTCGATTGCATACCGTGGCCGGTTTGCCACTTCTGGAAGCTAAAGGAGTGACCAGGAAGATCCTGGAGGCGGTTGAAAAAGTGACTTATTCCTGTGCAACGAAGGTTTATCCAAATTCAAGAAAGATTTATGATTTTTTAGTGGAAGAAGGATTCGCCCCGGCCCAAAAACTAAAGGTAATTGGCAAAGGTAGTTCCAACGGTATCGATACCAATTATTTTGATCCTTCAAAATATTCTGAACAGGTAAAATCTGAACTGCGAACTTCACTGGGTATTCCCCAAAAGGATACAGTTTTTGTTTTTGTTGGCAGATTGGTCAGGGATAAGGGTATCAACGAACTGGTTGAAGCTTTTGAGAGACTTAATGAAAAACATTCGAATACTTCTCTGCTACTTGTCGGCCCCTTTGAACAGGATCTTGACCCTATTAAAGAAAGCACTCTTGAAAAAATCAAGAACCACACAAAGATCTTTGGAGTGGGATATCAGAATGATGTTCGGCCGTTTTTTGCATGCTCAGACGTACTTGCATTTCCCAGTTACCGGGAGGGTTTTCCTAATGGGGTGATGCAGGCGGGTGCTATGGGGTTACCTGCAATCGTTACCAATATTAATGGCTGCAATGAGATCATTGAAGAGGGTATAAATGGGACTATCATCCCTGTTCGTGACCGGGATACACTGTTTCAGGCCATGGAAGAACTGGTTATAAATACATCAAAGCGGCAGAGGTTAAGCCGGACTGCAAGGGTGGCTATCAAAGAAAATTATGAGAGGGAGCAAATTTGGGAGGCTCTTTTGAACGAATATAAAGCACTTGAAGAGGAATATGAGAAAAGGCTGGTTCCTCAAACTACCTGATTATTGTCTAAAGAATGATGATTTCTCATACCTCATGTTAAAAACCTCCTTAATATTTGTAGATTTGAAAGACAGCATGAACCTTTAGTGTGTGAAAAATAACTTTCAGTACTTTTCCTATTTTTATAATTACCTGGGATACCGGCTCCTCATTACTTTTTTCATCAGTCTTTTTGTAGGATTGTTAGATGGAGTAGGTTTAGCCCTTTTTATACCCCTATTGAAACTGGTAGCAACATCTGCTGAAGGGGCAGGTGATGATCCTATAAGCCAACTGGTGGTAGGTTATCTCCAAATTCAACCCACTCTACGGAATATTTTACTGCTCATCTTTATCTTTTTTACGCTTAAAGGGATCGCCAAATTCCTGGAAGGGTTTATTAGGGTGCGGTATCAGCAATATTTTATGCGGAAGATCCGGATTTCCAATATTGATCTTCTCAACTCATATGATTATAAGAATTTTGTAAAAGCAGACGTAGGAAGGATTCAGAACACTTTTACAGGGGAGGTTGGAAAAGTGAATTCTGCCTTCAGGTTTTATTTCAAAGCTTTTCAGTATGGAGTACTGGTTATCGTATACGTCAGCATGGCCTTTTTTGCCGATCCCATGTTCTCGTTTATGGTGGTGGCCGGCGGAGTCCTTACCAATTTTCTGTTTACCTTTTTATATAAAAGAACAAAATATCTTTCCCGGAAATTAACTTCCCAAAATCACATTTTTCAGGACTTATTGATCCAAAAAGTGGCTTTTTTTAAGTACCTGAAGACAACGGGACTCAATATTGCCTATAGTAAGAAGCTGAAACGAAATATTCGAGCCCTGGAAAATTTACAACGCAAAATTGGAATTATTGACTCCATGTTAGCGGCGCTTCGGGAACCGGTGGTGGTTCTAATTATTGTGGTGGCAATTTATCTGCAGGTGGTATTTTTTGACCAGGAGGTAGGATTGATCCTTTTGAGCCTTTTGCTCCTTTATAGAGCATTAACCTTTTTTATGGCCATGCAGGAGCAATGGAATTTCTTTCTTGGTGTTTCAGGTTCGATCGAAAATATGGAAAATTTTTCGAGAGAATTAGATGCCGGTAAGGAACCCAAAGGCGCTGAAATGTTCCCAGGGTTAAAGCAGAAGCTTCAGTTAGATCATATTTCCTTTAAATATGACGGCAAGGAAGTTCTCCGTGACATTGATTTAGAGATAAACCGGAATGAAACCGTTGCCTTGGTGGGGGAGAGCGGATCGGGTAAATCGACTTTAATGAGCGTTATATCAGGGTTATTGGTTCCTTCAAAGGGATCTTATCTTATAGACGGATTCGATGTGGCCAGGCTCGACCGCCATTCCCTGAGCAGGCATATTGGATATGTGTCTCAGGATGTCAATATTTTCAATGACAGCATTTACAACAACGTGACTTTTTGGGCTGAAGAAACAGCCGAAAATCAAGATAAATTCCGGAAGGCGGTAAAAAAAGCGGCCATTCATAACTTTATTGAAGAGCTTCCCGAAAAAGAGAATACCTTATTAGGAAACAACGGAATAAACCTTAGCGGGGGACAAAAACAACGTTTAGCCATTGCCCGGGAACTTTTCAAGGAAGTTGACCTTTTATTGATGGACGAAGCAACATCAGCTTTGGACGGGGAAACTGAGGCGACCATTCAGCATAATATTGATCAACTAAAAGGGCAGTTGACTATCATCATCATAGCCCATAGGCTGGCTACCATTAAAAGTGCAGATAAGATCGTAGTACTTAAAGACGGAAAGGTTGACGCGGTCGGCCGCTACACAGATCTCATGGCAGGCTCCAAGCTGTTCCAGGAGATGATCGAATTTCAAAACCTGTAATGACCAATAAAATTTTTTCATGAAGAATAGTGATTTCGCGGCATTCGTTATGACCTATGAGCGTCCGGAAATTCTTCTGAGAACGATCAAAATTCTGCAGGGACAGTCTTTTCCTCCTTCGTTCATTTATGTAGTTGACAACAGTGAATCACGAACTACTGAAGATGCTGTTAAAGGTATAATTACCAAGAATATAGAATATTTTCGTGTAGGTTACAATTCGGGACCTGCGGGAGCTGCAGCAATAGGCCTTCAGGAATTGGCCAATCGAGGTTATAAGTGGATCTACTGGGGAGATGATGATAATCCTCCATTTGATAAAGCGGTCTTTGAAAAACAATTCAATGAGCTCCAAAAGCTGGGAACAGGGGAGCAAAAAATCGGTATTCTTGGAGGAAAAGGCGGGTGCCTGAACAAACTTACCGGCAGAATTGAGACTTTTTCAAATGAGGAATTGAAGAAGCAGAAATTTCTGGAGGTTGATTTCATCCCGGGAGGTGGCTCCATGTTGGTGAATGCTACGGTAGTGAAGAAAAAGGTGATCCCTGATGAAAAATTGTTCTTTGGGTTTGAAGAGTTTGATTTCTGCTTGCGGATTAAGAAGAGGGGCTATAAACTGATAGTGAACACCGAAATCTGGTTGGAAGAGAATTATAAAGCCGGCAATACAGACCAAAAATTCAAATGGAGGGGATCAAATTTTGGAAGGGATGAACTATTGTGGCGCGATTATTACAGTGGCCGAAACCTACTTCACATTTATTACTCTAACCGATATTATTCTGCCTTCCTTTTTTTGCTCCTGAAGCGAATGTTGAAATCCATTGCCGGACTAAGATTCGGATTAAGATACGGACTGAAGAATTTCAAAATACAATGGCGGGCGATTTCCCATTTTCACACCGGTTCCTATGGGAAATAGTTCGAAGAAATAGCTGCTTTTCGGGTTATATTTCATTCCTATGTAACAGGTGTAGGATCTATATTTGGTAGGCCACGTTTTCCTAATTATAAGAAGTTTAACTTTTCAGGAGGCGTCATTAACATTAGCAGCCTCTTTTTATCGTGTAGGAAGACCTATTATGTAATTTAGGAATTCACTCAAAAAGAATAGGATATATAAGCTAATTAAGATAAATTTAGTAAGTTTAATCATCTGAAAATTAGGTTGTAAACCCTGAAAATCTTCACTACTTTTTAACAAAACTTTACGTGGGGGCATCGTAAGAAAACCCTTAGTTTTGTCTTAAACCAATTAACGTGTACCTGAATTTTTTCAAGCCCCTCATTGATTTTTTAGTAGCATTATTGGCATTTATTGTTTTTCTGCCGGTGTTCATGTTGGTTGCAATAGTTCTGTTGGTGGTGAATAGGGAAAATCCGTTTTTCTTACAGGTAAGACCGGGGAAGAATGAGAGATTGTTCAAAATAATCAAGTTCAAGACCATGTCAAATGCCAAAGACAGTAAAGGAAATCTTTTACCGGATTCTGAGAGACTGACGGCTGTGGGGAGTTTTATAAGAAAAACTTCACTTGATGAGATCCCGCAGTTGTTGAATGTGCTTAAAGGAGATATGAGCCTGGTAGGGCCGAGGCCATTGTTGCCAGAGTATCTTGAACTTTTCAATGAGCATGAAAGACAAAGACACCTGGTGAGACCAGGGATCACAGGTTGGGCTGCTGTTAATGGAAGAAACGCTATTAGTTGGAAAAAAAAGTTTGATTATGACGTGTGGTATGTCAAGCATGTTTCCCTTTGGTTAGATCTTAGGATCGTTGGAAGGACCTTTTTAAAAGTAATAAAATCTGAAGGGATCAATATGGAAAATGTAGCCACCACTGAACCTTATAATGGACATAATTAATAACCTGAAGAAATTCTCATTTTAAACAATCTCCCAATTTGTCAGTATGAAGAAAATAGTTGTTGTAGGGGCATCAGATCAAAGCCGGTGTACGATTGATGTAATTGAGCAGGAAAAAAGATATGAGATCTATGGACTTCTTGATAAGAGCCTTGAAAAGGGGGCAACCTATGAAGGGTATAAGGTCTTGGGATATATTGAAGCTATTAAAGAACTGGTTGAGGAACATGGAGTGTATGGAGGCATCGTTGCAATAGGAGATAATTTTACAAGATTTAAAGTGGTAAATGCCATCCTTGATATTTACCCCGAATTTAAATTTATAAATGCGATACATCCTTCAGTGATAAGGGGGAAGAATGTGAGAATTGGTACCGGGTGTTTAATGATGCCGGGAGTGATCTTAAATAACAATGCCAGTGTGGGTGACCATTGTATTTTGCTAACGAGGTCTTCCCTGGATCATGACACTAAAATTGGAGATTTCTCCAGTTTTAGTCCGGGAGTGACTACCGGCGGAAGGGTGAATGTAGGCAAATGTTCCGTAATAGGAATTGGAGCGAACATTTTGCACTGTAAAAGTGTAGGAAACCATTGTGTTATTGGAGGCGGGGCTTTGATCAATAAGGACATTGAGGACAATTCGATAGCATATGGAGTTCCTGCAAGAATTGTTAAAAAGAGGAAAAAGAGTGAAAAATATCTGTAATTTTCAAATATCAGATTCATGTCAATGAACCAACCAAAAATATGGCTTTCTTCTCCTCATATGGGGGGCAGTGAGCAGAAATATATCAACCAGGCTTTCGAACAGAACTGGATCGCGCCATTGGGTCCCAATGTAAATGGGTTTGAAGAAGATTTGAGAAATTATCTTTTTTCTCCAGGGGCCGAAAATGCTGTTGCTGCTTTAAGTTCTGGAACTGCCGCACTACATTTAGCCCTTATTCTGTTAGGGGTTGACAGGGGAGATGAAGTACTTTGTCAAAGTCTCACTTTTGCTGCATCGGCTAACCCTATAGTTTACCAGGGAGCAACCCCGGTTTTTGTGGATAGTGAAGCGGAAACCCTGAATATCTCTCCTGAACACCTGGAGGATGCAATAAAAGCAAGGATCGCTAAAGGAAAGAAGCCAAAAGCTTTAATTGCCGTTCATTTATATGGCATGCCTTACAAGGTAAGGGAGATCCATTCCATCGCTGAAAAATACGGGATCCCGGTAATTGAAGATAGTGCAGAGGCCCTGGGCAGCACCTATTACGGTCAAAAATGCGGAACATTCGGTGATATGGCTGTCCTTTCCTTTAATGGAAATAAGATCATTACAACTTCGGGAGGTGGTGCTTTAGTCACCAGGAATTCCAAAATGAAAGAAAAAGCTGTTTTTTTAGCCACCCAGGCCCGGGATGCTGCACCTCATTATCAACACAGCCAAATTGGATATAACTACCGGATGAGCAATATATGTGCGGGAATTGGTAGGGGACAAATGGAAGTGCTTGATGATCATATAGCTAAACGACGGGAAATGCATCGGTTTTATCAGGAATTTTTCATAAATTCCGATAATGTGAAAGTTTTTTCTGAACCCGGCGAGCAGATTTTTTCAAATCATTGGCTGACGGTTATTCAGCTAAAAGAGGAAAAAGGGATTACCAGTGAAGCTTTAAGACAGCATCTGGAGAAAGAAAATATTGAAAGCCGACCATTATGGAAACCAATGCATTTACAACCTGTTTTTAAAGGCGCTCCTTACTACGGAAGCGGAGTTGCTTCCGAAGCATTCGAAAAAGGGCTCTGTCTTCCCTCTGGCTCGAACCTGGAAGAAGCGGAAAAGAACAGGATAACAAATGCCTTAAAGGGCTTTTTTGAAGAAAAGAAAGAAAAGCTGGAAATCTAACTGACCATGGGGAGAAGACTTAATTCAGCCGTGCAACAAATTTTAGCGCAAGAGAACAGGCTTGATATTCGGAGTATCAAGTACCTGCCTCGTTGGGCTATACTTGCTATAGATATTTCTATAATTATCTTATCGGCATATCTTACCGTACTTGCATTAGAAGATCTTACAGAGAGATTTTATGATACCCTTAGCCAACCGATCAGGATGTCTTTGGTTGTTCTTGTGAACATCCTATATTTCTTTGTGTTTCACACGTATGCAGGCCTGATTCGGCATTCTTCATTTTTGGATGCTTTAAAGATCATGCTGGCTTGCTTCTGTACTTTTGTAACCTTATTGTTCATCAATTATGCTACCTATGCTCTGGTAGGGGAAAAGATCTATCTGGTAGCAGGTTTGATCTTTTATTTCCTGTTCTCCTTTTCCTTGTTATTTCTTTTCAGGTTAAGTGTGAAACAGGTTTATGAATATTTCAAGAGAACCCAGGAAAACGGAAACCTGCAGAATGCGGTAATTTTTGGGGCCGATGAGAATGCCATTTCAATAGCAGGAGCCCTGGAGATCGAACATCCAAAACGCTTCCTTATCAAAGGTTTTATTACGAATGACAGTTCAAGAGGCAACGTTAGGATACTTGATAAACCGGTTGTGCATAATGGAGAAAGAACAAGTAAGGAAATAGAAGCTCTTGGTGCCTCCGCGCTTATTCTCTCCGGAAATACTTTGACTGCCGAGGAGAAGTATGCCATTGTTGAAGATTGTCTCGAACACAACATACAGGTTTTTAACGCACCTATTGTTTCCAATTACGAAGATGAGAAGGCTTTATCACATAAGGTAAAATCTCTTCAAATCGAAGATCTTTTGGACAGGGAGCCAATTTTGCTCAATAAAGAAAATAAGAGGCAGCAATTAACCGGAAAAACCATTCTGGTAACAGGAGGTGCTGGTTCAATTGGGAGTGAAATTGTTCGCCAGGTAGCCGATTATCAACCTAAAAAACTATTGATCCTTGACCAGGCAGAAACTCCTTTGCATAACCTGCGCCTTGAGATCGAGGCTAAATTTCCTGAACTTAATTTCAAATGCATCATTTGTGATGTAGGCAACAGGACGAGACTTGATCTGCTTCTTAAAAAATCAAAGATCGATGTGATCTATCATGCGGCTGCCTATAAACATGTTCCTTTGATGGAGGAGAATCCGCATGAAGCTGTGTTTGTAAATGTGCAGGGAACCAAAAACCTGGCAGATCTTGCCGTAAAGTATGAAGTGGGCCATTTTGTGATGATCTCGACAGATAAAGCGGTAAACCCTAGCAATGTGATGGGGGCGTCAAAAAGAACGGCAGAAATGTATGTTCAGTCGCTTTTCCACAGCTTTTCTGAAAATGAGGTCAGGACCAAGTTCATTACCACAAGGTTCGGAAATGTTCTGGGCTCGAACGGTTCTGTCGTACCTCTATTCAGAAAGCAAATTGAAAAAGGTGGTCCGGTGACCATTACCCATCCCGATATCATTAGGTACTTCATGACCATTCCTGAAGCTTGCCAGTTAGTACTGGAGGCAGGGGCCATGGGGAATGGAGGAGAAATTTTTATTTTCGACATGGGCGAACCGGTCAAGATTATGGACCTGGCTATAAAAATGATAAAGCTTGCAGGTTTCACACCTAACAAACACATTGGCATCAAGATCACCGGATTGAGACCTGGAGAAAAGCTCTATGAAGAATTATTGAGTGATAAGAGTAAGACCTTACCAACTCATCATAAAAAGATTATGATCGCCCAGGACCAACCTGGAGATTTCGAAAAGATCAGTTATTCGGTAGAAATGATCATAAAAGCTGCCAATAGTCTTAAAGCACAGCAGGTGGTAGCACAGTTAAAAAACCTGATCCCGGAATTCAAGAGTAACAATTCCATGTTCGAAGTGCTGGATAAGGACCATATTGAGGATGCAGATGATGAAGAAACGAGTGAAGTTACTCCTCAGAAGAAAATAAGTTAGAAACTCGCAGTTTTGAGGAATAAAATAGCCTCAAACTGTTTAAATATCAATATGAAGAAATTCTTATTACTAATTTTAGGCCTCCTCATTTTCTCAAGTTGTTCCACCCGAAAAGAGATCGTTTACTTCCAGGGAATCGAAAATATCCAAAGTTTCGATTCCCTGAGAAAATTTGAACCTCGCATTGAGATCAATGATGTGTTGAGCATCAATGTTTCCTCTATGAACGATGAAGTAGTTGAACCCTTTAGAATGGATGTTGGGGGGCAATCTGGTAATCGTGGTGGAGGTTCCGGAAATAATAATGCCTCCATGTACGGTTATTTAGTTGATACTGATGGGAAAATTCAGTTTCCAGTTTTAGGAGAAATAAAGGTGGTTAATCAAACCCGGGGGCAACTGGAGGAATACCTCACTCGGGAACTCAGGGAATATGTAACCGATGCCGTGGTTAGGGTTAGGATAGTGAACTTTAAAATTACCGTTCTTGGTGAAACGGGAAGTAGTGTCATAGATGTGCCCGATGAGAGGATTTCTGTGCCCCAGGCCATTGCTATGGCAGGTGATATTACCTACGATGGCAAAAGAGATAATATACTGGTGATAAGGGACCATAACGGGAAATTGACCTACGGTCGGGTAGACCTTACCAGTGCCGATATCTTTAAAAACCCGTTCTATTATTTGAAACAGAATGATATCGTCTATATCGAACCCACTTATAGAAAAGTAAAATCTGCCGGATTTATTACAAGCTGGCAGGGAATAGTATCTATTCTAACTACAGCCTTTAGTTTAATAGTACTTTTCACAAGATAATTTTATGGAAGAATTACAGGATTTTTCAGAAAAGAAGGAATCGAGTTTCGATCTGAAAGCAGAGTTATTTAAGTACCTGAAATACTGGTATTGGCTTGTTATTGGATGTCTCTTAGGTTTGGCCGTAGCTTATCTTTACAACCGCTATACAATACCTCATTATGCAACAGAGGCATCTATGATGATCCTTAGCAAAGAAGACAATAATGTTGTAGGTGCATTGCCATCCGGTGGAGCCTCAATTCTTTCCCTTCAGCAAAATACTCTTGATAACCAGATTGAGACCTTAAAGTCGAAGAGGTTAGTAGAGAAAGTGGTTAATGAACTCGATCTGAATGTTTCTTACTTTGTAGAAGGTAAGGTCATTGCTGTTGAAGTTTATAAGAATCCTCCTGTCACTATAG
The DNA here is from genome assembly GCA_964572365.1 of uncultured Flavobacteriaceae bacterium. Taxonomy (GTDB): domain Bacteria; phylum Bacteroidota; class Bacteroidia; order Flavobacteriales; family Flavobacteriaceae; genus Salinimicrobium. The sequence goes on from CAZNFK010000048.1 coordinate 11,472, forward strand.
AATTTCTTTCACCTGAAGAAGTTGTTCATGAAGCAACTCTGGACATTTTTATTTCTCCAAAGACACAGGATACTTATACACTGGTCGAAGAGGGAAGTGAATATTCAAAAGTTCATAAATATGGGGAGCCGGTCCAACTTCATGGGGTAGAGTTTATAATAACCCCTTCTCGAGAGAAAGCCGATTTTTCCAATACTGTGAATATCAAGGTTCAGCCTTTGAGAAATGTTGCGAATGACTACGTATACCGAATGAGTATTTTCCCAAAGGGGGAAGCAAAAGACATTCTTTCACTTTATGTGACCGGTGCTGTACCTGAAAAATCCGAAGATTTTTTAAATACTTTGATGTTGTATTTTAATCAGGACGGGGTAGCAGATAAACGGCAGGTAGCTGAGAACACAGCAGCCTTTATCCAGGAGCGGCTAGAGTTAATTTCGGGTGAACTTGACTCGGTAGAAGGTGGGATAGCTGAATTTAAGAGGGAAAACCGCATTATGGATGTGGCCAGCAGTGCCGGTCAGTACATGAGCAAATCTACACAAGCCGAACAACGGATCTTTGAACTTGAAACCCAGTTGATGATCCTGGATGCCTTAATAGATGCGCTTAATTCGGCAAAGTCCTACAGGTTGTTGCCGGCTAATATGGGCGCTGCAGAAGGCGGAGTATCCTCTCTTATTTCTCAATACAATACCCTGGTACTTGAGCGGAATGCTTATTTAAAAACCTCTACTCCAAAGAACCCCGTTGTGGAGGGTATTACTGAAGAGTTGGATGCCTTAAAGGAGAATTTGCTGGATAATATAGAAAGTACTAAACAGTCCATCAATATTGAATTACGCGAATTAAATCAGCTTGACAGGCGCGCAGAAGGACAATTCAGCACCTTTCCCGGTCTGGAAAAAGGGATGCGGTCTATTGAAAGGCAACAACAGATCAAAGAGCAGTTATACCTGTTCCTTTTACAGAGAAGGGAAGAGTCTGCAATTTCTTTTGCGGCCACAGGTCCTGTGGCGAAGGTGATCGATCCCTCTTTTACTTATACCACTCCGGTTGGTCCAGAACCCTGGCTTATTTTAACGGGTGGGGGAGTGATCGGACTTTTAATACCTCTGCTGGTTATTTTTACGATCAACTTTTTAGATACCAAAGTTCATCATAAAGGAGATCTCAAACCTTTGACAGATCATGTTCCGTTCTTGGGTGAAATTCCAAAGGTGGCAAGTGACCAAAATGAGGTTATACAGGTGAACGACCGTTCTCCATTGGCCGAATCTTTCAGGATATTGAGAACCAATCTTGCTTATTTCGTTCAATCCCGAAACCGTGAAAAAGCAGAAGTGATCTTCGTGACCTCCACTATTAAGGGTGAAGGTAAAACTTTTGTCTCTTTTAATCTGGCCAGGACTCTTGCCAGTACCAATAAAAGGATCCTTCTTATTGGAGCCGATATCAGGAATCCAAAACTTCAGAAATATTCCGAAGAAACTATTGATTCTAAAGGACTGTCTGATTATCTGTACGATTTTGAGACGCAAACTATTGACATAATTAATAAAACCAACCAGGATAATATTCGGGTCGATGTTATTTACTCCGGAGCAATTCCGCCAAACCCGGCTGAATTATTAATGAACGACAGACTGGGGAAATTGATCAAGGAGGAGGAAGGGAATTATGATTTCATCATTGTAGACACGGCACCCACTATGATCGTTACCGATACCTTGTTGATAAGCCCCCTGGCAGATACGACGATCTACGTGACCCGGGCAGGATTTACCGATAAGAAATTACTTGAATTCCCGCGTGATCTCAAAGAACAGGGGAAATTGAAGAGTGTTACCGTCGTCTTGAACGATGTAGATTATAAGAAGTTCTCTTATGGAGGCAAATACGGATATGCGTATGGCTACGGATATGGTTACGGGGTAGATGAAGAAAAAGGATTAAAGAAGTTCTTTACCCGGAAAAAGCAGGCATAAACGTATTCCTGGTATTTTCGAAAATAGGTTGTAGCTGATTAAATCTTTTTTCCGGAATTTTGGCCGCAGCAAGTTTTTCCAGATGTCTTAGCTGGTGGGTATCTGTGCCAATAAAATCGATCATTCCGCTATCCAGAAGCGAAAAGGCAGCAGCCTGAATATTGCTTCCGTAGTGGCCAACAAGGCTAAGAATGTTGAGTTGGAAATAGCAGCCGCGATGCTTTACTTCCTCATATTTCTCCAGTTTTTTGGAATGGAAATAAGCATAACGTTCAGGGTGGGCCAAAACCGGCTTGTATTTTTTGGTTTGCAGCGTGAAAAGGATCTCATTTAGATTGATGGGTGGCTGAAAGTAGGACATTTCCACCAGAACATAGTCCTGGTGAAGACATAGGAGGTCTCCTTTTTCCATGATCTCCATGAAAGAATGGTCCATCATGTATTCGGCGGCAGCTTTTACCCGGACATTCGTTTTTCCGGTGCTCTCAAGGGAATCTTTTAATTTCTGAAGGGCCTCGGTTACGGTATGAGGAGTATTGGGATAATAATCGTTCATTATATGTGGCGTAGCAATAAAGTTTTGGACTCCCATCTCTCCAAATTTATTGATCAGGTTCAATGAATCCTCTATTCCTGCCGCACCATCATCAATGCCCGGTAGAATATGATTATGAATATCAATAAAACCTTCAAGAAGGTCTTGGAGGTAGAACTTTTTCTTAAATATGGATAACATTTTTTGGAACTTTTGGTGGTGTAAAATTACAGTTTTTATAATTCTCCGCAGGTTCTGAGATCTATATTAAATTTTCTTTTTAAAGTGTAAAACATTTATGGTAAAAAGACTACTCCTGCTACTTTTTTTATTTACTACGGGTCTGCAGGCGCAGTATTTTGATTACTCGGCATCTGTGAACCTTCAGGGAATTTACTCTTCTGGGGAAGAATCGCCTTTCTGGATGCATAGTAATAAAAGAGGACGCATCGATGAATTAACAAGTCTCGCCGGATGGTCAAACGCTTCAGCCAAGTATTTTATTACTCCAGATTCATTTTTAGAAGCCGGAATTGGCGTTGCGTATCAAAATGGGTACAATGATAAGTTTTGGCTGGACGAATATTATGTAAGCTTTGAAAATTCTCGTTTACACGCATTTATAGGAAGAAAACAAAGAAAAGAGCTTTACAGGGGTCTAAGTGCTTCTAACAGAAATATTCTCTGGTCCCTCCATGCCCGTCCCGTACCGGGAGTGGGTTTCCAAATCACCAAGCCCATTGTATTGTGGAAAGAGGGCGGTCTTGGATTCAAAGCTTCCTGGGAGGAATACATAACAGATGATGATCGTTATGTAGATAATTTGAAGATCCATCATAAAAGCTTCCATTTTGTCTTCAATAAGATTAGGAATTTTGAATTGATCTTCGGCTTGCAACATTTTGCTCAATGGGGAGGGATTTCTCCCGACTATGGCAGGCTTCCCCAAACCTTCCATGATTATCTTAATGTGTGGGTTGGTAAAGAAGGAAAGGATGATGTACAGGGCGAAGAAGCCAATGCTCTGGGGAATCACCTGGGCAGTTATGAAGTTTTTTTGAATACTTCTCTTTCACACTACAACATACAATTGATCTATAATACCATTTTTGAAGATAACTCCGGAAGGGTATTAGGTAATACACCCGATGGCCGCTTCGGAATTTTCATAGAAGACCGCGATGAGGAGAGGAAATGGATAGAGGCTTTGATGTATGAATTTTATTATACGCGTGACCAGAGTAAAAATACTCCCACCGGTGACGGAAAAGACAATTATTTCAACAATAATCTCTATCGTTCGGGATGGACTTATGAAAACCGAATTTTAGGAGCTCCTTTCTTCTTGTTGGATAATGAGAGGTTCCGAATTGAAAATAACACATTTTATGTCCATCACGTTGGTCTGACTGGAACGGCCTTTTACAGATATCCCTATAAATTTGTGGGGAGTTACCGCATGAATTATGGAGTAAAAGGAGGGCAGGAAGAACCCATTAGTAAAATTCTCTCTACGTTTTTAAATTTGAGGATTTGGGAGAGGTTTGTCATAATAGATGTACAGGCCGGTGTAGACGTTGATCTTCTTGATAAAACAACTGTGGGGGCAGGAATAGGACTTAGTAAACAATTTTTCTGATTTCATTCATCCCTAAACAAAATAGTATAGCTCAAATAGATTCCTCCCATTGCCGCCAAAAGGAAAAAAATTATCGCCAAACCTGGATACCCGAAGATCATAAAAGGAGACGGTACGCTCATCAACATTGCCGCCCCAATGATCATAGCTGCAATGATAAGGCCCAGGGTGATCCTGTTGGCAACCTTTTGAAAACCATCTGTAAATCTTTTTTCATCTATGGCGTCAATGACCATTTTAAAATCATTGTTCGCTAAATTTTCTGTTATCTTGTTGATTCTTTCGGGGAGATGCCCAATAAGGTTCTTGGATTCAAGCAGCACCGAAAACAGTTCTTCAGGAGCCAGTTCTTTGACCATCTTATTCTGCATGAGTTTTTGCATATACTTTTTTACGGCTTCCCGTAGATCATAATCCGGCGCGAGAAAAGCGATTATTTGATCCATGTTCAGGAGGATCTTTCCAAGAATGTTAACATCTACCGGAAGGTGGATACCATTTTTGGCTGCACTGCGATTCATTTGGATCAGCAACTTTCCGGTCTGCATGTCTTGAGCAGTGGTGTTCCTGCTATCTTCTACCATTATCGAGATCTGCCTCCTGAATTCCTTTTCTGTAGCGTTAATTTGCCGTTCGCTCATATCGAGTAAAATATCGGCAATCTCTTCCCCATCATTTTTGCTGAGTGCAAGTAAAAGTCGCAACAGGTATTCCTGCATTTTTCTGGAAAATTTAGCGACCATTCCGAGGTCTATAAGGGCAATTTTTTCATTTTCCAACAAATGAATATTCCCGGGATGCGGGTCTGCATGTACAAATCCGTCAGAAACTATTTGTTTTAGATAAGCTTCAATAAGCTCATCCACCAGTGGAGTGTAATTTGTTTCGGTTTTCTTTAAAGGGTTAACACTGGTGATCTTGGTGCCCTTTACATACTCCATGGTAAGGACTTTGGAAGTAGTGTAATCGGGAATGGGTTGGGGTACGATCAACCTTCTGTATTCTTTTAAGTTCGTTCCCAGAGTGATCAGGTTATTTGCTTCCCGCAAATAATCCAGTTCCTGCAGCATGATCCTTTTTAATTCAGAAAGTACATCCTTGAATCCGTATTGCCTTCCTACCTGTGTATGCTTCACCGCCAGGGCTGCGACTTCTTCAAGCGTATTGAGATCATCAAGGAATTTTTTTCTTATTCCGGGCCGCTGTATCTTAACAGCGACTGTTTTCCCTGATCTCAGTTCAGCCTTATGCACCTGTCCGATAGATGCACTGGCAAGAGGTTCTTCATCAAAAGAGTTAAAAGCTTTGGAAATTTTGGTCCCTATTTCATGTTCTACAATTTCCTCCACCTCGTTATACGGAATGGGAGGGAGGTCATCCTGAAGACTCGCCAGGGCCTGTAGATACCTGTCAGGAAGCAAATCTGGACGGGTAGATAAAAGTTGCCCCAGTTTAATGTAGGTGGGCCCCATCTTCTTCAGGTCTTCTACCAGCTCTTCGGGAGTTTGATCATAGTCTGAGAAATTCCGGGCCGTTTCTTCCTCCATGGCGTGTGAAGTGGTATCGTTAAGAAGGTCACTGTTCCAGTATTTGAGCATGAAACTAAGAAATTTCTGATAACGCTCAAGATTTTCGGGTAGAAGAGACATATGGGGAGGTAGTTTTGGTTAGTTGTTAAGGTTTGACTACCTAAGTTAATTAATTCGCTTTAACATCTAATGGATTCTCCTGCTGAAAAGGTGAATTTTAGGAAACTTTTTATAATTCTACGGAAGGTTTAATAGTTTTTTCCGGATATTACCCTAAGCAATCATGATGAAACCGGTATCCTGAATTTATTTTATTTTCTAACCTTCTGAAGTGAAATGTATTGGGAAAAGAGGGGTGAAAAAAGGGAAAAAAGGTTTGCACAAAAGTATCTGATAACATACATTTGCAACCGCAAAATAATTGCAAGTTCATATTTTTATTAAGGAGAGTTGCCAGAGTGGTTAATGGAGCAGTTTGCTAAACTGTCGACGAGCAAT
>CAZNFK010000049.1:0-17651 GCA_964572365.1 uncultured Flavobacteriaceae bacterium
TCCTGAAGGTCATTTTCCCTGGGACCTATATGACGTGAGGCAAAAGAAAAAGTGTTCATTAAGTAAAAGTTGTGTTTTAAGCTGCGAAATTACACATTTTAAACCTATTTTTTAATGATTTAGGCCCGAAGTATTGTTAACTTTTAGAGGAGAATAAGAAGCAAATTCGTTGCCCGAAAAAACCGAAATGAAATATTTTAAATCGTATTTTGATTTTTATATCAACAGCAGCATTCACGTGGCATTGGCCGTCGTTTCCCTGTGCGCGGTCACGATGCTTAATTTCGGACTTCAGGCCGATTTTGACCTGCTGGGTTTTCTCTTTTTTGGGGCTGTTACCGGATATAATTTTGTCAAATACGCTCCCATTGCAAAATTGCATCACCGGAGCCTGGCAAAACGGCTGAAATTTATCCAGGTTTTTTCCCTTCTGTCCTTCTTTCTTTTAATCTGGTTTGCGTTACAGCTGGAGTTTAAAATCCTGATCTGGGCCGCCTTTTTTGGGCTTTTTACCTTTCTCTACGCCATGCCGGTCTTCAGTAAGAAAAGGAATCTCAGGAGTGTCTCAGGAATAAAGATCTTCATCATATCCTTTGTGTGGACGGGGGTTACAGTAGTCTTGCCGGTTTTGAACGGTAACTTTTCGGTGGGATTGGATATATTGCTGGAATTTATTCAGCGGTTCTTATTCATCCTGGTATTGATCCTTCCGTTTGAGATCAGGGACCTGAAATATGATCTGGAAAGGCTGGGAACGATTCCGCAGAAAGTAGGGGTAACCTCCACCAAAATAATCGGCAGTATTCTCTTACTCACACTTCTTTTGCTGGAATACCTGAAATCTTTCACTTCAACAGAGGCCTTTAGTGCCTTGCTGTTAACCGTAATGGTTACGGCAGTTTTTGTTTGGAGGGCGAAAGAAAAACAATCGCCGTATTTCGCTTCTTTTTGGATAGAAGGAATACCAGTTTTTTGGCTGCTGAGCCTGCTGCTATTTAAAAGTTTCTGAATTTTCCTCTTTCATTCGCTGCCGGTATGCAGCTTTTTCCTCCTCGGTGCAGGATTTTAGATCGGCCTTTTTGATGAGATGGGTGAGCTTGTGATTCTTGTGATTGTAATCTTTACAGGGAGGGCACAGGAAAAGATGAAATTTTAACCTGAGCCTGTCGCTAAAGCCTGCTTCGTTGTATACTGCCTTGTCGCAGGCATTTGCTGCTGCTTCACAATCAAGACCAAAAAAGCTTCTTATTCCCATAATTAAAACCAGTTTTTTTCAAGACATTTTGCCAGAGAAGTTCTGGCCCGGTGAATGATCACCCATAAATTAGACGGACTAATTTTGAATTCATTACAGATAGCTTCCGTATCTATGCCCTCGATCGTTTTCATTTTGAAGATCTTTGCCTGCTTTTCGGGCAGTTGATCCAGGCATTCAAGAATGGCCAAACCCAATTCCTGGTTTTCCATTTCATCTTCGGCAGTCCTGTCAGTGAGATCCGGTACTTTTTCCTCAAGCCACTCTCCTTCCAGCTCCCCATCGGGCAGTGTTATCTTTACTTCAGCTTTTCCTTTGTTTGAATTTATCCTGCGGTAGTGATCAATGATCTTGCGCTTTAGGATAGAAATGAGCCATGTGCGTTCACTTGCCTCTCCTTTAAAGTTTTTCATGGAATTAAGGCCTGCGAGAAAAGTTTCGGCTACAATATCATTGGCAACTTCCCGGTCATTCACCCTCACAATGGTATAGTTGAACAGGTAATCTGCATACCTGTCCACCCACTTATCGGGATCTAACTGAATTTTTGCCATTTTGAGAAAAGAATATCCTTTAAAAATAGCAAATATTCCGTTAATAATTTAGGAATTGGGAAGGGCTTTAACTTAGATTCTCATAAAGTTCCCGAATGATTAGAAAGGCTTGTTTTTGGTTATTTCTTCGGAAGTAATCCTGCTCTCCTCAATAACGCTTCGGGGGCAGCCTCTTTTCCGCGGAAGCGTTTGTAGAGTATCAAAGGATGCTCGGTTCCACCTTGAGATAAAATGGTATCCCTGAATTTTTGCGCTGTTTCCCGATCAAAAATGCCTTTTTCAGAAAAATGTTCAAAAGCATCCGCATCCAAAACTTCTGCCCACTTATAGGAATAATAGCCTGCGGCGTACCCACCCTGGAAAATGTGGGAGAAGGATGTGCTCATACAATTCTCCTTAACGTCGGGGAAAAGTTGGGTAGGGGCGAAGGCTTTTTCTTCATGTTCTTTGACATCTTCTATTTCTGAAGGGTCAATACTATGCCAGCTCATGTCCAGCATTCCAAAGCTGAGCTGGCGCAAAGTGGCCATACCTTCATGAAAAGTAGCCGACTTTTTGATCTTTTGGACAAGCTCATCAGGAATGATCTCACCGGTTTGATAATGCCTGGCAAAAAGTTCCAGAGCCTCTTTTTCGTAGCACCAGTTCTCCAGCACCTGGCTTGGAAGTTCTACAAAATCCCAAAAAACATTGGTACCCGAAATACTTGGGTAAATGGTATCGGCCAGCATTCCGTGCAAGGCATGTCCAAATTCATGGAAGAGGGTTGTGACTTCGTTGAAAGTGAGCAGCGAAGGCTCATCTTCTGTTGGTTTGGTGAAGTTACAGACAATAGAGATATGTGGTCGTTCTTCTTTTTCATTTTTGCGATACTGTGACTTGTAGGAAGTCATCCATGCACCACCGCGTTTTCCTTCGCGTGGGTGGAAATCTGCATAGAACAAGGCTATCTCCTTTCCGTTTTCATCTGTAACTTTATAGGTTTTTACTTCGGGGTGGTAAGTATCTACATCAAAGACTTCTTTGAATTGTAAACCATACAACCTTTCAGAAACTGCAAAAACCCCGTTGATCACATTGTTGATCTCAAAGTAGGGTTTAAGTTGTTCATCGTCGAGGTCAAATAATTTCTGTTTAAGTTTTTCTCCAAAATATGCGGCATCCCATTTTTGGAGGCGATCTATTCTCTCCAGGTCTTTAGCGAAATTTTCAAGTTCCTCGAATTCATTCTTTGCGGCGGGCCGGGCCTTTTGAAGCAGTTCCAGCATAAAAGAATTCACCTTTTCGGGGGTTTCGGCCATTCTCTCCTCCAGCTTAAAATGCGCGTAAGTGGGATAGCCCAGCAAGCGGGCTTTTTGGTGCCGAAGTTTTACAATTTGCAGCACGTTTTCCCTGTTGTCAAATTTATCGTTGTGAAACCCCTTTGCTCCAAAGGCAATGGCCATTTCTTTTCGAAGCTTCCGGTTCTTCGCGTACTTCATGAATGGAAGATAACTGGGGTAATGCAAATTGAAAATCCAGCCCTCCTTGTTTTTTTCTTTGGCCAGCATTTTGGCCGCGCTTCGCACTCCTTTTGGCAGACCTTCAAGGTCTTTTTCCTCTGTGATGTGGAGTTCATACCTATTGGTTTCGGCCAGCACATTCTCTCCGAAACTCAAGCTTAGAGTCGCAAGTTTTTTATCCAGCTGTCTCAACTCCTGTTTGCCGGAGTCATCGAGGTTCGCCCCGTTTCGGGTGAACATTTTGTATTTTTTATCGAGTAGGGTGCTTTGCTCAATGGAAAGATCCAGTTGTTCTTTTTGGTCATACACCTGCTTTACCCGCTCAAATAATTCAGCATCTTGAATAATGTCATTTTTGAAATCGGTTAGCACCGGGGAAATTTCCTGGGCCAGTTTCTGGATCTCATCGTTGGTCTCGGCAGAGTTCAGGTTGAAAAAGATGCTGGTGATCCTGTCCAGCTGACTTCCGGCGAATTCCAGGGCTTCAATAGTGTTGGAAAAGGTAGGAACTTCAGAAGAAGAGGTGATCTCTTCGATCTCTTTTTTGGCCATGCGAATCGCTTCCTCTATCGCGGGTTGAAAATGCGCTGTCTTTATCTTTGAAAAAGGGGCATGTTCAAAAGGTTCTAACAGTGGATTGTGCTGTGCCATATTTTGTTAAATTTTATCTATAAAAAAAGTCATTTTAACGAAAAATTGTACTTTTTTTGTGTTTTCAAATATTTTTTTCTTTACTTTAACATTACTTGGGAAAGCAATAAGAAATTAAAGTATAGTAGCTTTTAGGTTTTTGATTAATATATTTAGAATGGTTAATAAATAATATTAAACAGGAAATGCTACTTTAAGCCACGTGAAAGCGTGGCTTTTTTATTTTTTAAGGCTTTTGGCTCCTTCAATAACCTTCGACTTAAGTCCTTCTTTATAAGCCAGGATCTTATCCAGGATCGAATCGTCTGCACTACCCAGAATTTGGGCTGCCAGTATTCCTGCATTTTTAGCGCCGTCTAAGGCCACGGTTGCCACGGGAACTCCGCCCGGCATTTGAAGAATGGAAAGAACCGAATCCCATCCATCTATAGAATTTCTGGATTTAACCGGCACTCCTATAACGGGCAGGGGAGAGAGGGATGCTATCATGCCGGGAAGATGTGCTGCTCCACCGGCACCTGCAATGATTACACCGATGCCACGGGTATGGGCATTTTTTCCATATTCAAAAAGTTTGTCTGGAGTACGGTGAGCAGAAACTATGTCCACCTCTGTTTCAATACCAAATTCCTTAAGTATTTCAATGGCCTCTTGCATCACGGGAAGATCACTTGTACTGCCCATTATAATTCCCACTTTTTTCATCTTGTCGTTATTAGTGCTTGTTGATTTTTTCTGAACCTATCACCCTGATGGTTTTCTTTACTTTTTCAGCCGTTCTGCGCGCTTCAGCTAGGTCCTCATTAACGATAGTGACATGACCCATTTTTCGGAATGGCCGGGTGATCTTTTTTCCGTAGATATGAGGTGTGACCCCTTTGAACTTCATGATCTCAGCAATATTCTCATAGATCACATTTCCGGTATAACCTTCATCGCCCACCAGGTTCACCATGACACCGCCAACTTTGCTTGCGGTATCACCAAGAGGCAGGTCGAGGATTGCCCGTAAATGTTGCTCAAACTGGTTGATGAAACTCGCTTCAATACTATAGTGTCCACTGTTATGAGGGCGGGGAGCAACTTCGTTCACTAATACCCGGTCATCTTCTGTCTGGAACATTTCCACTGCCAGCAAGCCTACATGTTCAAATGTTTCTGAAACCTTTTTTGCCAGTTTTCTTGCTTTTTCTGCTACGGAAGGATCTATCCTCGCCGGACAAATCACGTATTCCACCTGATTGGCCTCGGGATGAAACTCCATTTCTACCACCGGAAAGGTTTTGACCTCGCCTGAAGGACTCCGAGCCACGATCACGGCAAGTTCATTCTTAAATGGGATGAGGTCTTCGGCAATACAGGGAGTATCATCGAGAGATTCAAGAGCAGTTTGATCCTTTATCACAGCTACCCCTTTCCCATCATAACCACCGGTAGTGCTTTTCCAAACAAAAGGAAGCTGAATTTCCCCTTTTTGAACACTCTGTAAAAGGGCATTCTTGGAATCGAATTTTTTGAAAGCAGCCGTGGGGATGGCATGGTCTTCATAAAAGCTTTTTTGAACCCCTTTATCCTGGATCTTCTTAAGCGTTTGCGGGGAAGGAAATACCTTTTTTCCTTCCTGCTCCAGTTTTTCCAGTGCTTCTAAATTCACCGTTTCGATTTCGAAAGTAATGATGTCGGCTTTCTTTCCAAATTCCAGGACTGTTTCATAATCCATCAGGTCACCTTGAGTAAAAGAGTCGCAGGCGATGCGAGAAGGAGCTTCTGCACTGGGATCAAGCACCAACGTCTGGATATCGTATTTTCGGGTCTCATAGAGCAGCATTTTTCCCAGCTGGCCTCCGCCGAGAATCCCAAGTTTGAAATCTGAAGAAAAATAATTTGTCATTAAGGAGGTATTTCAGCAAAAATAATTTTAAAAATCTGAATTGCCGAAACATTCAGCCATAAATGCCGTTTAATTTGGTAGAAGGAGTAATTTGGAATATGTATCTTTGCTTCCCAAAAATTATTTGGTTTGATACAACTGCACGATTTAAAATTCACACCTTTTATTTCTGAAGCCGAGATCGAAACTGCGATCGAAAAAGTGGCGGCAAAGATCAATAAAGATTTTGAAGGAAAAACGCCTGTATTTTTGGGAGTTTTGAATGGAGCTTTTTTGTTTGCTTCCGAAGTGATCAAAAGATTCAAGGGAGATTGTGAGGTAAATTTTGTGAAACTGAGTTCCTACCAGGGAACCACGACCTCGGGAGAAGTTAATTCTTTGATGGGGCTTACTCAACCGTTGGAAGACAAGCACGTTGTAGTGATAGAAGATATTGTAGACACCGGTACTACTATTGAAAGTCTGGACAAGATCCTAAAGGCCGAAAAAGTAAAAGAGTATAAGATAGCTACCCTTTTCTACAAACCCGAAGCTTATAAGAAATCTCTGCATATTGATTACGTGGGAATAGAGATCCCGAATGATTTTATTGTTGGTTACGGACTTGATTACGACGGTCTGGGCCGAAATCTTACACAGGTATACAAACTTAAAGAAAGCAAAATGACGAACATTGTGCTGTTTGGCCCTCCGGGAGCCGGCAAAGGTACACAAGCTACTATCCTAAAAGACACCTATAATCTTAAACACATCTCTACCGGTGATGTGTTTAGATATAATATTAAAAATCAAACCGAACTGGGATTAATGGCCAAGTCCTATATGGACCAGGGACAGTTGGTGCCAGATGAGGTGACGATTGATATGCTCAAAGCCGAAGTAAGACAGGCCGAGGGTGGAAAAGGCTTTATTTTTGATGGTTTCCCGCGTACTGTGGCCCAGGCGGAAGCGCTTGAGGAATTGCTGAATAACGAGGGGACAGAAGTAAGCGCGATGATCGCTCTTGAAGTGGACGATGACCTGCTTGTAGAAAGGCTTTTGGAAAGGGGAAAAACTTCTGGAAGACCAGATGACGCAAATGAAGAGGTCATCAGAAAGCGCATCAAAGTTTATTATGAAGAAACCGCCATTTTGAAACAGTTCTACCTAAAACAGAACAAATATTTTGGAGTAAATGGTGTGGGTAGTATCTCAGAGATCACTCAACGCTTGAAAGAAGTAATCGATCAGCTTTAAGGCTGGATTCGATCCAAATAAATAAGAAACGGAATAATGACTGAAGGAAATTTTGTTGACTACGTAAAGATCCATGTTGCCTCCGGGAACGGGGGGAAGGGATCGGCGCACTTGCACCGTGAAAAATATGTTGCAAAAGGAGGCCCCGATGGGGGAGACGGCGGACGTGGAGGACATGTCATCCTTAAAGGGAACAAAAATCTCTGGACCTTATTCCACTTAAAATTCAAAAGGCACATCAAGGCCGGCCATGGAGAACATGGTAGCAAGCAGCGCAGCACCGGGGCAGATGGTGAAGACCAGTATATCGAGGTGCCTCTGGGAACAGTGATTCGTGATACCGAAACTCAGAACGTGCTCCATGAGATCACTGAAGACGGGCAGGAGGTTGTGATCGCAGAAGGTGGTAAAGGTGGATTGGGTAACTGGCATTTCAAATCCTCTACCAATCAAACTCCCCGTTATGCGCAACCCGGGATTCCCGGAGAGGAAACAGATATTACTCTTGAGTTAAAAGTACTTGCCGATGTTGGGCTGGTAGGATTCCCTAACGCCGGAAAATCCACACTTCTTTCGGTAATCACCGCAGCCAAACCCAAGATCGCCGATTATGAATTCACTACCTTAAAACCCAATCTGGGAATTGTAAAGTACCGTGATTTCAAAACTTTTGTAGTTGCAGACATCCCGGGGATCATCGAGGGGGCTGCAGAAGGCCGTGGAATTGGTCATCGTTTTTTACGGCATATTGAGCGCAATTCTACACTTTTATTCCTTATACCTGCAGATGCGCACGATATTCCCAAACAATATGAGATCCTGGTGGATGAATTAAGGAGGTACAACCCCGAAATGCTCGATAAAGATCGTTTGATCGCTATTTCTAAGAGCGACATGCTCGATGAGGAGCTAAAGGCAGAGTTGAAGGTGGAGCTGGATAAGGCGTTTGATGTGCCTTACCTGTTCATCTCTTCTGTTGCACAACAAGGTTTGCAGGAACTCAAAGATAAACTTTGGGAAATGCTGAATGGGGAGCCTGTTTAGTTATTGTTAATAGCTTCATTTTCAGGGTGGTTTTTCTTATTTTTAAGTAAAACATCCAAATATGAAAATTTCACCTCTTTATTTTTTTCTTCTCGTCCTTGCCTCTTGCAATACGCCTCAGGCTGTATTTGATTACGATCAACAGGCGAATTTCTCAAACTATCAGACCTATGCCATCTACCCCGAATTGCTGACTGGATTAAGTCAACTCGATGAAGAAAGATTGATCAATAGTGTTGAAAAAGGCTTGCAGGGAGAGGGTCTATCTTCTTCTAACACTCCCGATCTCTATGTGAATATTTATTCCGAAGAATTCCGGCAACAGAGTGACAGCCGTCTGGGGGTGGGTGTGGGCGGCACAGGGCGGAACGTGGGAGTAGGAGTGAGTGGGGGAATCCCTCTGGGGGGACCGGAAACTTATCTTCGACTAACATTTGACCTTATAGATGCCAAATCCGACGCCCTTGTTTGGCAGGCGGTAGTGGAAAGTTCCTTCGACCTCGATGCCACTCCTGCTGAGCGTCAAAAGAGATTTGACCAGATAGTACAAAAAGCTTTGGCGGGATACCCTCCCAAAAGATAATTAATGGAGTATTTTTCCGAGATTTAAAAAAATAAAAAAGCCCTGAGAGATCAGGGCTTTTTCTTTGGTTGGTTAGGTAGAATAGTTAGTTCATCACCTTGAACTCGCTTCTTCTGTTTTTAGCATACTGTTCTTCAGTACACATATCGGGTTTAGTACACTCGTTTAATGGCATAGACTCACCATAACCTTTCGAGCTAAGCCTGTTTCGGTCTATCCCTTTGCTTACAATGTATTCAAGGGTTGCCGCCGCACGTCTTTCAGAAAGGTCCATGTTGTACTCGTCTGTTCCACGGGCATCTGAATGAGACCCTATTTCGATTTCCAATCTAGGATAGTCTTTCATGATCTTAACCACACGGTCAAGCACTACTTCTGCCTGGGGCAGGATCTCAGATTTGTCAAAATCAAAGTAGATATTAGATACATCCCTAAGTTGTTGTGCTCCTGTAACTTCATTTACTTCGGTAAGTTCTTTTGCCACCACAGGTTCAGGACGTTTGTTTTCTTCTCTCACAAAAGAGTAGAGACTTTCAGTCCCGTTGTTTACAGAAGTGAAATGTCCTTTGTCTTCATTCGGTTTTATCACAAAGGCGAAGTCATCGTTTCCACTGTTCACCGTTCCGCCGAGATTCTGAGCCTCTTCAAAAGTGCCGTTTTTCAATTCACTTCGAAAGATGTCCAGGTTCCCAAAACCTGTTTTTCCGTTAGATGAAAAATACAGCACATCTTCATTGCTGATGAAGGGAAATTGTTCCCTGTGCTCTGAATTGATAGTCGGGCCTAAATTTGTAGGCTCACCATAAGACCCATCGGCATTTACATCTACCACGTAAATATCAAAAGATCCTAAAGAACCGGGCATATCGCTGGCAAAATAAAGTTTGGAACCATCGGGGCTTAGTGATGGATGTTCCGTAGAGTATTGGTCGCTGGCAAATGGAACTCTTTCAATATTGGTCCATTCCCCGTTCACCAATTCTGCTCTATAAATACTAATATGGGCCACCTTTATCTTTTCGTCCTCAGCTTTTACCCTGTCAGTATTTGTTCTGTTAAAGAACATAACCGTTCCGTCTTCATTGAAAGTAGCTGAGCTTTCGTGGGTATCTGTATTGATCTCACCCGGAAAAAGTTTCACATCGCTTAATTCTCCGTCCTGAGACATATCTGCTGAATACAGATCAAGGTAAGGCTTCTTGTTCCACAGGTACAACGGGCGATTCTCGTTACGCGTAGAAGCGAAAACTACCCTGTCTCCCATATAAGAGATCCCAAAGTCTGAACTGGAGCCGTTGCTGGAAAGTTCCTGGATCCTATAAGTGTATGGAGCTATCGTGTCAAGTTTTTGGGCCAGCTCACGAAGGTTGATCTTTTCATTATAATATTCGCTCAGGACCTCATCTGCTTCACGGTTTTTTCCCATGGCTCTAAGAGCATGGCCGTATCTGAATCTGTATTCTGGTGCGATATTTCCATCAAAGCGATTGAAAAGCTCTCTGTAATTCCCTTCTGCGCTCATCATCCTGTGAGTGTAGAAGTAAGAGTCTGCAAGATTTTGGAGTACGTGCTGATCCTTATCAGAGATTAGTCTGTACATTTCTGCAGCATCCATGTATGCTCTTTCTTTGAACAGCTGGTCTGCCTTACCTACGCTCACATTCTGGGCGAATGCGGTAAGACTGATAACTGTAGCTAAAAGTGTTGTGTATAGTTTTCTCATATATCTTTTTTTTAGAAGAACCTTGGAGATTTGTCATATCCTCTTGAAAGTACATTCAGGTCAAAAAGGATCATGATCTCATGGGTTCCGTCATTGTAATCACTAAGATTGGAAGTTGTGTAGTCATAGGCATAACCTATACGCAGGTCTGGTGTTACCCGGAAGTTGACCAGTCCGCTTACAGCATCTCCAACTCTGTAGGCGACTCCGGCTTCAAAACGCTCATAAAAGAGAGCATTGGCGGTAATGTCAACAGATAATGGGGCATCCTGAACTCCTCTTAACATAAAGGCAGGCTTTAACTTAACATCGTCATTGAGATCAAATACATATCCCCCTGTTAGGAAATAATGAACATTTTCCTCTCCCAAACCTGCTCTTCCCTCGGCATTTTCAATATGCTTGGAAGTTAAAAGATTGGGAGCAGACAAACCTACATAGTAGTTCTCTCCAAACCAGTAAGCACCAACTCCAAAATTCGGAAAGGTCTCGTTTATGTTCTGCATTGCAGGATCATTTCCGGCCTCCGGTGTACTCAGTCCTGCAAGGTCGGCGTCAAAGAAGTTTACACCTCCTTTAAGGCCCAGGGATAATTTCGCAGTTTCAGAAACAGGAAAAACATAGGCAAAATTAGCGGACAGATGACTTTCTTTTACTATGTCCCCTATTTGGTCATGCATGATATTTACACCTACTTCCACTCTTCTGGCAAGTGCAGTTTGAGCGAACACAGTTGCTGTTTCGGGACCGCCTTCCATGCCTACCCATTGGTTTCTGTAGATGGCTCCTGTTCTAAGGAGGCCTTCCTCATCAAGGGCATAGGCAGGGTTGATCACTCCCATGTTGTACATGTACTGAGTGAAGTGTGGGTCTTGTTGAGCATTACCCTCTATGGAGAGAAGGGCAATGCTAACAATGAATAAAAATTTTATAATAGAATTTCTCATATAGTTCAATGTTTTCAAATTATCTGCTTAAGTACAATCTACCTTGCGTTGGTGCGGTTTCTCCGTCATTGTAGTCGATCACATAGAAGTAGACTCCAACCGGCACCACATCGCTTCCGAAGGAACCTTCGGTTGCCTCACCATTCCAGGTAGCATTAGAAGCATTCCCTTTGAAGACTTTTTGTCCCCACCTGTTAAAGATCTCAATGGTGAACTGAGGGTACTGCTCGCCGATAAATTCAACCTTGAATAAGTCATTAATGTTGTCACCGTTTGGACTGAATGCTTCAGGTATCGGTAAAGGACATTTTTCGATTTCGGCAGTAACAGCTAACCTTTGTGAGCTTTCGCAACCTGATGCAGTGTCAGTCAAAGATGCATAATAAACAGCACCATCCTGAAGACTGATCTCTGTGTTGATGATATTTCCGCCTGTAGCAGCATCATACCATGTGACATTAGACTCGTTAAGAGCAATATCTGAAAGCTTAGGCTGATCGATCATACAGAATTGATTCCCGCCCTGAACAAGCGTTGGGGTTGGGGCATCGTTTATAACTACATCGGCAGGAGTTGCGGCAGATTCACATCCGGCAGGACTCATTTGAGTCGCATAGTAGGTTCCGGTAACCAGAACATCAGTTTCAGCGGCCGGATTAGTTGTAGCTGCATCTGTATACCATTGGATTGTATTGCCGGTTTCTGGAGTAGCCTGAAGATCGGCAACAGTAAGTCCCGTAGCGGCACAGTCTGTAACCGGAGTTGTTGTGGGTGCATTTGGCACTGCTTCAACATTAACTATTATATCTGCACTGGCAGCAGGGCACGAAGGGGTCGCAGGCACAGTATATGTGTAGGTACCTGAAACATCCACTGCCGGGTTGAACATTGTTGTGCCACTGGCAAGGGCCGGGGAAAAACTTCCGGTGGTATCTGCATCTCCAAGAATCGAAGGATCCAGTCTGGAAGTTAAGTCAAATTCAGGATCATCTGCACATACTGTAATTTCTGTATCAACTCCGGCATTAGGAGAATCCAAAATGGTCACTGTAACGGCAGTTCTTGCAGTACAGGTTCCACTGGCATTTCCGGCGTAGTAAACTCCGCCGTTTTCCAATTGAGTGTCCGAAGCAATAACAGTGTCATCTTCGGGGTCTGCAGAAACATACCAAACAGCGTGAGAAGGTAAAAGATCGCTCACCCGAGGGAAATCTATCTCTGTTCCGTTGTCCACCACTTCACAGAATTCAGGAGCGGTATTATTTACGATAGGACAGGCTTCAGCTACAAAGACAGTGGCTGAAGAAGAACATCCATTTGCACTTACGGTATAGGTATAAGTAGCCGGAGCTGAATCAACAGCGGGGTCAAACATACCATTTCCTGCATCCCAGGTTCCTCCTGTGGCAGGAGAGCCGCCTAATCGAGCAAAAAGATCGATGACTGCGTTGTCTCCTTCTATTAATTGTACCGTTGCGTCTTGTCCCGCGTCGGGAGTTTGATTTACGGTAATTTCAAAAGTTGCCTCATCAGAACAATTTGTCTCGGTATCAGTTATAGTGTAAATTGTTGTGTATACACCTGCTCCATTAGCATTGTAATTGGCACGAAGACTTTCTAAAGTTGGATTAAAAGTTCCAGACTGGTCTCTTCCTTCCAAATACGCGTTGAACTGTGCCATTAAAGCATCACCATCTGCAAAGTCCGCAGTACAGTAGGTTTCATTCACATCGGCTCCTGCATCGGGTGCGGCAACTATGGTTATAGTGATCGTGTTCACGGCATCTTCACAAAATTCATTGCCTTCAACAGTGTAGGTGATCTCATGTACGCCCGGTTCGAAATCGGCCGGGTTGAATTCGTTGTTGGTAAGGGCTGGTTGAAATGTTCCCGCCTGGTCCGGGGTTCCTTCGATCTGAGCGAATAGGTCGACCACAGGGTCGTTGGAACAATAGGTCAGTTCTGTCGGGGTTCCTGCATTAGGTGCAGGATAAATGTCGGCTGTCACTTCGGTCGTGGTACAGGTTCCTTCTTCAATTCCAAGATAGTAACTTGTGCCGTGCACTAAAGCTTCTCCCGAATCTAATGGGGTGGTAAAGGTAGTGTCAGCATACCATACACCATCAGTAGGTACAAGATTTCCTACCGTTGCGGATTCGGTTTCACAAAATCCTTGTGTTTCATCAATAATAGTCAAGTCATCTACAGTGACAGTTACAGCCAGTCTGTCTACACTAACACAAAGCTCACCGACAGATGCCAAATAATAAGTTTTTCCGTCTTCGAGTGGAGTAGCGGAGCTTAATTCTGTCAATGAAGTTTCAGAAACAAAATAGCGAAGATCTCCGCTGGCAACAATATCAGCCAAAGTTGGATTGTCAACGGCACAAAAATTTTGTGTAGACTCACCTTCCGGAGCGGGTTCGCTGTTCAGCTGGATCTTTACACTTCGCCTGTTAGTGCGGCAGGTACCAAAAGGATTTTCCTGGTCTACCCAGTAAGTTGCACCATTTACCAATTCGGTATCGGCAGATAAAACATTACCTCCAGTTTGACTGTCATACCATTGTATGTTTCCAGTGTCATCGGCACTGGTGCGTATGTTGCTTAAAAAGATATCCGGATTATTAACATCTGCAACACAAAATGCCAGGGTTGGAAGTGATTGCTTATTGGTTGTTTCTTTGATTCCAAGGATATCAGGTTGGTTATAAATGGTAACCGTAACAGCTTCCCTGCTTCCGGCGCAGGTCCCGGCAGTGTTTCCGGCAAAATACGTGGTTCCATCGGCCAGGAGCTGAGTAGAGGCTATGGGAGTCGTACTGCTTTGATCTATATACCATACAACATCTCCCGTTGCAGCAAGATCCTGTACTTCGGCAATTTGAGAATCACAGAAATACTGTTGATTACCTGCGTCAGTGGGGTTCTGGTCTTCTACCGTAGGACAAGTCTGTCCATAAGAGTAGGTTCCGCTAAAAAGAATAAAGGCAAAAAGGAATAAAGACATTCCATTTCTCCTTAAAGTAAAATTTCGCATAGGCTCTAAATGTTAATTTTGTTCAGTTTTTAGAATTGGGTTCAAATATATGGCAAAGATGAAAAAAAAACCTTAAACTCCTGTTAACACAGGAATTAGCCGCTATCACCTTCATTTTGCTCTATTTTGCTGAGGTAGGGTGGGTTAAAAATACAATTTTTTCATTAATAAAATATTAGGAAGAATTGTTTTACAAATAATCCGTTAAATTTTTTCGTTTTCTCTGAACACTATAGGCAAGAAGCTTTTCTTCCGTGAAAAATGAACGTCCTTTTTTCCTTCCCATCCCTTTAGGTTATCTTTACACCAAAATAATTTATGCGTTTACATTTTATTGCCATTGGAGGCAGTGCCATGCATAATCTTGCCCTCGCCCTTGAGCAAAAAGGTTATCAAATTTCCGGAAGTGACGATATGATCTATGAACCTTCAAGGTCTCGTCTTCAAAGGCGCGGTCTGCTGCCCGATGAGTTTGGCTGGTTTCCTGAAAAGATAACCCCAGATCTTGATGCCATTATCCTGGGTATGCATGCACGGGAGGACAATCCTGAACTTTTACGTGCACAACAGCTGGGGATAAAAGTGTATTCTTATCCTGAATTTTTATTTGACCAGTCCAAAGAGAAAACAAGAGTAGTGATAGGAGGTTCTCATGGTAAAACCACCATCACCTCGATGATCCTCCATGTTTTGAATTATCACCACAAGGAAGTAGATTACATGGTGGGCGCACAGCTTGAAGGTTTTGACACCATGGTGCACCTTACCGAAGAGAACGATTTTATAGTTTTGGAAGGTGATGAATATCTTTCCTCCCCTATAGATCGTCGGCCGAAATTCCATTTATACCAGCCCAATATTGCCTTGTTAAGCGGAATTGCCTGGGATCATATCAATGTTTTTCCCACTTTTGAGAATTACCTTGATCAATTCAGGAAATTTATTGATTCCATAGTAAAGGGTGGTATCCTGGTGTACAATGAGGGGGATGAGCACCTAAAGAAGCTGGTGGAGGAAACCACGAATACTATACGAAAACATCCTTACTGTTTGCCGGCGTATAAGGTGGAAAATGAAATGACCCTGTTGGAAACTCCTGAAGGGGATATGCCGGTTGAGATCTTTGGAAGGCATAATTTACAGAACCTGGCGGGTGCAAAATGGATCTGTCAGCATATGGGTATCGATGAAGAGGATTTCTATGAGGCGATCGCTTCCTTTAAGGGCGCATCAAAAAGGCTTGAGAAAATAGCGGAATCAAAAGATACAGTGGTTTTTAAGGATTTTGCGCATAGTCCTTCCAAAGTGGCAGCCACTACCGGGGCTGTAAAAGAGCAGTATCCCGGAAAAAAATTGGTTGCCTGTCTTGAATTACATACTTACAGCAGCCTTAATTCTGAATTTCTAAGCGAATATAAAAATGCCCTGGATAGCGCAGACGTGGCGGTAGTATATTTTTCTCCGGAAGCTGTGCAAAACAAACGACTTGATTCTATTTCTTCGGAACAGATCTTTGAGGCGTTTCAACGTAAGGACCTGAATATTTATACCAATTCTGAAGATTTTCAGCAATTCCTGAAGTCCCAAAAATTAGACAAATCGGTGCTGCTTCTCATGAGCAGCGGAAACTATGGGGGGCTGGATTTCGAGGAGGTGAAGGAGTGGATCAATTAAAGAATTGGCATTTAGTTCATTTTCTTATCTTTAAGTAAAATGGAGCTATGGCTAACGGGGAACGAACATCATTTACGATTAAGAACTGGGCGCAGGATGATCGACCCAGGGAAAAATTATTAAAAAAAGGTCGCAGTTCCCTCAGCGATGCCGAATTACTTGCAATTTTGATCGCAACCGGCAGTCGAAATGAAAGTGCCGTAGATCTCTGTAAAAAGATCCTTGCGAAAACCGGTCACAGCCTTAATGAACTGGGGAAGCTTTCGGTGAAACAACTTATGGAGTTCAAAGGAATAGGGGAAGCAAAGGCTGTAACGATCGTATCTGCCCTGGAACTGGGTAGGAGAAGACGTACAGAAGAAGCTCTTGAAAAAAAGAAGATATCTTCGAGTTCTTCGGTCTTTGAACTTATGCAACCGGTCATAGGAGACCTGCCGCATGAAGAATTCTGGATCGTTTATCTCAATAATTCAAACAAAGTTATAGATCGGTTTCAACTGAGTAAAGGCGGAATAACCGGAACCCTTGTTGACGTGCGACTGGCGCTTAAAAAAGCACTGGAGCTGGGAGCGACTTCCATAATTCTTGTTCATAATCATCCCTCCGGAAATCTTAGCCCCAGTAATTCTGATAAACAACTTACCCAAAAATTGAAAACAGCCGGTGAGAGTCTGGATATTAAAGTACTTGATCACGTCATTGTGACTGAGAAATCCTATTTTAGCTTTGCCGATGAAGGTTTGTTGTAATTTTTACCTCTATGCTTTTAATCTATACTCAAAAGATTACCCCCAGGATCACTTATGCTTTTAAGCATATTTGTACCCGAATTCTTGGGGTGCCCATAAATTTTACTTCGAAAATAGAGGAGTTCGTTGCCCATGAAGGCATGAAGCTTTCCTATGGCAAGCAGAGCCTGGCAAACGAGATCTTTATTCAGAATGTAGACCTTTTACTGGAGCAGGGAATGAGCGATCTTGAGGTGAAAGTGCAGGAGTGGGATGAGGTTCCCTGCTTTTTCGCGGTTTCAGAAAACAGCTCCCTGCCTTTTGATATTTTTGCGGCTGCCTTTTACCTCCTCAGCAGGTATGAAGAATATTTGCCGCACGTGAAAGATAAAGAAGGGAGGTTTCCTGCCTCGGAAAGCCTTGCATTTCAGGAAGGATTTTTGGAGCGTCCCGTAATAGATATCTGGGCTCATAAGTTTCGAAAAGTACTTCAGGAAAGGTTTCCTGATTTCGATTTTCCGAAGAGATCCTATTCAACTGAGAATATCATCGCGGTGACCGAAGCTTACTGCTATAAAAAAAAAGGTGTTGTAAGATCAATTTTAGGGTTTATAGAAGATCTTATTCAGCTTAAACCGAAATATTTGCTCCACAGGATAGAGGTCCTCGTAAAACTCAAAAGGGATCCTTATGATGTGTACGACAGGATCATCAGACTGCACAAAAAATATAAGGTGCCCATGAAGTTCATGTTCCAGGTGAGCGATTTCTCGACTCACGACCGAAATATTAACCATAACCGGCTGGAATTTCAAAGTCTGAT